>JACMJD010000357.1 GCA_014380825.1 Phycisphaerae bacterium
AAACGGTTAGCCGCGCTCCAACTAGAGCGATCCGTGCGCCCCTCAACTACGCAACATTCATAGCTGCTTCACGGGAGAAAAAGGTGCGAGCAGTTGCCCGCCCCTTTTGCATTGTGGTTATCCCGCGTGAGCGAACAATCCGCGACCAGTCTTCTTGAACCGCGATTCGTTCTCCTTCGCGGCGATCTCGCGGATGATTTCGACCCGCCGAGGCTTTGCGTTCAGGTTAAGAGCGGAAGCGGTCAGCAGGACGTGAAAGTTCTGCGCGAGCTAAATGGCGTGATGCAGGAGTTCGGCGCGGAGCAGGGATTGTTCATTGCTTGGGGCGGATTCAAACGCACGGTTCTCGCCGATGCTCGGCGCACGTTCTTCAATATCCGGCTTTGGGATTCAGAAGACTTGGTTGATGCCGTGCTGCGTCACTCCGACCAATTCAGCGAAGACATCAAAGCAGATCTCCCGCTCAAGCGGATTTGGACGTTGGTGCAGGAAGATTGACCGCGCCCAACGACGAGACGCTCGCCGACAAACAATCCAATGCCTGGACGCCATTCCTAAATTGACGGTGACCTCGGTCGAGCTTGGCCCGAGGCGGAGCTTTTGATAACGTCCGCGTCGATTCGAGGCAGAATTTAGATCGCGGCTAGAACATGACACAGCTTCAGCTTTACGCGCCATCTTCGGAGGACTCGCTTGCAGTCAGCGAAATACCGTGTGAACCGCAGCATGGTGCTACGTACACATTCACGGGATTGTCTCGCGCGGCAGTAACGAATCTCAATCACGGATTGCACAAGTATCCTGCGAAGTTCATTCCCCAGCTGCCACGATGGGCGCTGGACTTCGAGCGGACAGACCGCCGCGAGCGCGTCCTCGACCCATTTTGCGGCTCAGGCACCACGCTCGTTGAGGCGGGTATTCGAGGGCATCATGCGTGGGGCTTTGACATCAGCCCGCTCGCGGTCGAAATAACGCGCGCGAAGACATCCATCTTGAAAACTCGCACTGATCCAACGGCGATCTTGCAGCCAATACTGCGAAGAGCGCGAAGACTAGCCCGTGATTTTGAAGCGACGCTGCGAGCGAACGAAGGGCAGTCTTGCCTGGGCTTGCATCACACTTGGTCAAACTGGTTTCAACCTGCGGACATGGCGCGCCTCATTGCACTTCGACATGCGATAAATGATGAAGTTGGATCCCGCCGCAGCGCGATCGCTTCCTTTTTGCTCGTCTGCGTCTCGTCAATTGCCAAGTCCGCGTCATTCCTTAATGAAGATCAGATTAAAGTTCGCTACGACAAGTCGAAGCAGCCTCGCGATCCTTTCATGTCATTTGCGCGGCTTGTTGATCAGTCTTTGCCTCGTCAGGCGCAACTGAGCGCCCTTTATCGACGGGGCGGGGCGAAATTCGTGACCAAAGTAGCATCGGCAACTGATTTGCCGCTTCCAGCCGAGAGTATTGACCGAGTGATAACATCGCCGCCTTACATCAACGCGGTCGATTACTCGATGGCACACAAGTACAACCTCTTCATTCTCGATCTTCTCGACCCAGTAAATTTCAAGGATCATTGTCGAGAATACATCGGTGTGACCGAGCGCGCCGTAAGGATGCGCGACATAAGCCGAAAGCCGGAGTCCGGAATCCAAGTCATTGATGAGCATGTTGACGACCTTTGGAACTTCGGCACGCCCGTATCTCGAAACCGGGCTTTTGTGGTCGGTCAATTCTTCACGGGAATGAATGCCTCCTTCGCTGAGCAGCATCGCGTACTTCGCCGTGGTGGAAAAGCCATCATGGTGATTGGTGCAACTAATCGTATCTGCGGATCGACCATTCCAACGGGGGACATTCTTCGCGCGCTTGCGGAAAGAAATGGCTTCCGCACGAGGCTTTTGTTCTATCACCTGCTGGCGAATCGGAGCAGTATGCGGCTGAACAGGAGCTCGACCGGCGGCATAATCAAACACGAAAATATATATGTCTTCGAAAAGTAAGGTGTCGCCCGCGCTTTCCGACCTCGCGCCGAAGCGGCATCGACACGGCGCGCTTCAGATGCACCCTTACTTCGGCAAACTTGATCCGGCACTGGCAGGTGCCTTGATCGATGCTTACTCGAAACCCGGCCAGGTAGTGCTAGATCCGTTCTGCGGGAGCGGAACGATACTTCATGAGGCAGTCCTTCGTGGGCGCTGTGCGCAAGGGTGGGATAGCAGTCCGTTGGCTACGTTGATAGCGTGCGGCAGGCTCTTGGGCATCACGAATGCGGAGTCGCGCGCGCTTCAAGAATTACAACACGAAGTCTCGGCATACGGAGAGGATAGACCACTCCTTGCCAAGCCACTGCCATCAGAACGCGAGCAACCCGAGATGCCTCGGATTCTAAACGTTGAAAGTTGGTTCGCGCAACATGCACTCGCCGAACTCGGTTTCTTGAGACACTTACTCAGCAAGCGGCTGAAGAAGATGCCGCCTGCAGCGAGAATGCTGGCGCGAATCGCTTTCAGTCGAATCGTGGTCGCGGCGTCCAATCAGCAAGGCGAATCTTCGTACACGCGCGTGGACAAGCGTGATCGTCCAGGACGGGTGGTTGACCTCTTCGCTCGCGCATTGGTTGATGTCGCCATAGCCGCGACCGCATTTGATCGTGAGCGGTTCGCAGCAGGCTTCAACGCCGACCGAGAGCTTCTTGAGCGTACAAGTTTCGACACTCGCATTTCGTGGGCAACGATCTGGGCAGAAGTGCGTCAACAAGACAGCCGGGTTTCACCACGCGTTCTGAATGGCGCGACCGTTGCCGATCTTGTGGTGAGTTCACCGCCGTACTTGATGTCGTGGGATTACGGCTTGTACCACAAGTTCAGATTTTACTGGCTAGGCTTTGACCTTGATTCTTACGAGGACACCGAGATTGGTCGGCATCTGCGCCGAAAGCGTGACGATGTTGCGCGCTACCGTGATGACATGGCGCGAACGTTCGTATCGCTTGACCAAGCGCTATCGCCAAGCGCGACCATCGCCTTCGTGAATGCTCCGTCTGTCGTCTACGGCGAAATGATTGATACGAACGAAATTCTGGCGGAGTGCGGTCGTGACGCGGGTTGGACTTTGGCTGAGTGTGTGCCTTCGTTGTCGATTCCTGGTCCGCATCACGGGATGTATGCAAGTTTAGCGAGTCGCGGAGCAACTGCTCCGGGCGAGCGCGGCAAGCGCGAACATGTTCTTATCTTTCGACGCGCTTCATGTCGGTCCAAAAACAAACAGGCGTCCGCGCAGCCTCGAATCCGGCCCAAAAGTTAATAGCTGCACTTTCGCGCGATAGTTGTTCCAAGGCGACTTCGCATCCCCCCTCGATCTGGCCAGTTCTGCAAAACCCAGTGAGCAACTTCGTTGCGCCGGGTGCAAGAAGCAGCCGTCGATTGATCTCACTTAGGATCAGGGTGTCTGCCGCACGATATCGGGTAAGACTTGGTTCCGCGACGTTATACGACGCAGGAAGCACCGGGCTTCCTCGGGCGACTCAGCCCACAGCACGAGCGAATCCTCGCCGGGCGCCAATGCTGATTTTGGCGCGTCCTTCACAAGCTTCTTCTTGGCTTTCGGCTGGGGGGCGCTGGGTTTGATCACCTCAAAATGGTATGTGTGCTGTCGTGTGGCGTCCAGCAAAACGCAGGTGGTCACTTCATGCGTGGAAGTCTTGATCGGGCGCGCAGGACTCCAGATGTTGTTTGGAGTTGAGCCTTTATCTTTTCGGGGTGCGGCGCGTCATCGATCAGTGCAACGAAGAGCTTTTGCAGCGCCCGACGTTCCACATACCAGATGCTCGCGCGAGACATGGGGTGTCCTTTCGACGCCATGATCTCCGCCACCTCGTCATAACTTCTGAGTGAAAACTCGGCAAAATCGCGGCGTTTCGATCGCATTTCTCAACTCTCAACTTCCGCGCGTCGCGGTGCGAAGAACGCGCGCATCAGCGTTCGAGAGACTCGACGAATGAGTTGGACGCGGCTACTCTAGAAGCCATGTCACAAACGATGACTCACTGCCCAGTCTGCGGAAAACTTACCGCGCATGAGCCGCTTCCAAAAGGTCCGGGACAGCCGCAAGTGTTGCGATGCACCGTTTGTGGCAATACGCAAACGCACCCAAGCACCGCAACCTCACCTCCGCCGCGCGGATAGTTGATATCGCTTTTCAAAGTGGACGTGATGCTGCCCCACGTCACTGCGCCCGTGCGGTAATTTTAGCCAGAATTCTTGCCAGAAATGCGATTGCGGCGAGGCGTGTCAAGCTCAATCGCTCAATCGCGGCGTTGTTGGTTGTTGGTTCTTGGTCATTGGCGGGCTGCTCGGATGCGCGGCCGTTGCGGGAATACTCGGACAAAAACTCGCTTTTTCAGCGTCGATTTGCAAGCAACCAGACGCGGGCGAGTGCGTTCGATTCCCCGTACAACTTCCGTGACCGCCGGTGGTGAACTGCTGCGCGTCATTCGCTCGGACGCAATACCTACAGCACCCCGTCTTCCTTCAGTTTCTTTCGCAACGCCTTCAGCGCCGCCGTCAGGATCGAAAAGTCCTCCAAGATGTACGGTTTGTCCGTCGCACTCGGAGCGTTCGCTTTGTACTGATGCATTGCGTCCGTTCCTGCAAGCTTCTTGATCTGGCTTGCGCCGATCTTCCGATACTGCTTGACCGAAATCTGTCGCGCCAGCCCGACATCACGGATCACCTGTTCCACAACACCACTTATCGTCTTCACGCTGTAAGGCTTGCCGAACTGACTGAGGAAATAAGTTCCTGATGGGTTGGCCGGTGCCTTCAACTTCTGCATCAGTGCCTGCGTCTCCGGCCACACATAACACGTCGTGCTGAAGTCATTTTGATGGCGAGTTTTCTCGCGATGTCGGGTGATAAACATCTCGCCTCGCCCAGAATGCGGGCTTCCCTCGGCGTCCGTTATACCATCAACTTGGTCGTCTGGGCAGATGTAGCGGAAGGCAGGGTTGGGAGCCGTTGCTTGCCGAGGAAATGAGCAAAAGTCCCCGTAAAATCAATAGGATTCTATGCTACCAGCCAAGAAGAAAGGCGACCCTTTCGGATCGCCTTCGGCTTGCCCAGGACAGGATTTGAACCTGCACGCCTTGCGGCGCTACCACCTCAAAGTAGTGCGTCTGCCAATTCCGCCACCTGGGCTTGAGATTGCGTGGCGAATTATACGCCCCGACGCCGCGCTGTCGAGATTGCTTCGACACGTACGTAAGATGTTCGGACATGGCCAAGGTGCGGACACAGTTTCTGTGCAATCAGTGCGGCAGCGTGCATCCGAAGTGGATGGGCAAATGCCCGGATTGCGGTGCATGGGATGCGCTGGAGGAATACAAGCAGCCTGCACCGGATGCGCGTCGCGATTCGATCACCGCGCGCGGTCCGCAGCTTCCCGATGCGGGCGATCTGGCGCACGGCGCGGATCCGCTTACGCTCGCGGAGATCGATGAGCGCGATTCGGTGCGAACACCGACGGGGATCGGCGAATTCGATCGCATCCTCGGTGGTGGAATTGTCCCCGGCAGCGCGGTGCTGGTCGGTGGTGAACCGGGCATCGGAAAATCGACGCTGCTGCTGCAAGTCGCGAACGATCTCGCGCGCGGCACCGGAACGCGCGATGCGTTGATGTCGAAATCCGATCGATCGCTAAAACGCGCCGGGATCGTCGTAGCCGGAAGCGGAAGCTCCGGGTTGATTTCGGATGAATCGCAAACCGGCGCTCGGGTACTCTACGTGACCAGCGAAGAATCCGCGCGACAGACGAAACTGCGCGCCTCACGCCTCGGCGCATCATCAGAGAACCTGCTCATCCTCGCGGAAACCAACGTCGAGCGGATCATCAACCAGATTCACAAAACGAAGCCCGCGGTGGTGATCGTCGATTCGATTCAGATGATTTACAAACCGCAGATGCCGGCAGCGCCGGGGTCCGTCACTCAGCTTCGCGATTGCTGCATGGACCTGGTCTACCTCGCTAAGAGCAGCGGCGTGGCGATCATCTTTGTCGGTCACGTCACCAAAGCCGGGACGCTCGCCGGTCCGAAGATCATCGAGCACATCGTCGATACGGTCGTCTATTTCGAAGGCGATCGATTTCACTCGCATCGCATCGTGCGCTGCGTGAAGAACCGCTTCGGCAGCACGCACGAAGTCGGCCTGTTCGAAATGACCGGCGAAGGCTTGAAGCAGGTGAGCGATCCGGGGAATCTGTTTGTCGAACAATACGGCCCCGGCGGGCCGCCCAGCGGGACGGTGATCGCGGCCGCATCGACGGGCAGTCGTGTGCTGCTGGTCGAAGTGCAGGCGCTGACCGCATCCAGCGTGATCGGCGCCGCGCGACGAAAGGTCAGCGGCGTGAGTGGCGATCGCGTGGCGATGATCATAGCGGTGCTGGAAAAGCGCGCCGAGCTGCGACTGGCCGCAGACGATGTGTTCGTCAATGTGATCGGCGGCGTGAAGGTGATCGAGCCGGCGGTGGATTTGGCAGTGGCTCTGGCGATCACGTCGGCGCATTCGAATCGGCCCTTGCCGGCTGGAACGTTGGCGATTGGCGAATTGGGGTTGGGCGGTGAAGTGCGTCCGGTGCCGCAGATCGAACAGCGGTTGCGGGAGGCGTCGAGATTGGGAATCGGTCATGCGATCGTGCCGCACCTGGGGGGATCGATTCCTAAACTTGGTGGCATGGCGCTGCACGAAGTGCGAAGGGTCACGCAAGCCATCAACTCACTCTGATCGCGTTGGGGAGATTTCTCTTAAATACTGGAACGAGTAGATGCCGCTGCCGTGGTCGTCGGACCATTCGATTTGCAGGGCATAGTTGCCGACGAGTTGTGCGCTTTTCACTGTGATCGCTCCGCTGTAGTTGCCGGGCAGAATCGTCAGCAGCGGCTTGCGCTTAGGGGCGGGCGAAATGTCGTGCGGGTCGTTGCCTTCGCGAACGGTTTTGCACAACGCGCACGGGCACATCGATCGCAGCGTCGTGAGCGAATACACGCTCTTCAATCCATCCTGCCAATCGATTTCAAGCCGCTCGTCTTTTTTCAGATGCAGTCGGGTGGGCGTGGTCTGCGGTGTCATGCTGATTAATCTTATGCCAATTTCTGGCGCAGGCGTTCCTGAACCAGCTTGGGATTCCCGCCCTTGACTTGTTTCATGATCGCGCCGACGAGCGATCCGAACGCCGCCTGTTTGCCGCCGCGAAAGTCTTGAAGGGATTTTGGATTCTCGGCGATCAACGCGTCGATCGCGGCGTCGATCGGGCCGGCGTCGCTGACTTGGATCAAACCCAATCGCGTCGCAACCTGCTCGGCAGGTGTTTTGTCGTCGATCATCGCATCGAGCAACGGCCCGGCGTTGCTGGCGGCAAGTTTGTCGGCGTCGATGAGCTGCGCGATCTCGGCGAAGCGTGCCGGCGCGATGCCGAGTTGCGCGATCGAGATGTTGCGATCGTTCGCCAGTCGCTTGCCGTGACCGAGCAGCAGATTCGCGACGCGCCTGCTCGCGCCGCCCGCGGCCAGCGCCTGCTCGAAGAAGTCGCCGGTGGCGCGATCGCCGGCGAGAATCGCCGCATCCGCGGCGGGCAATCCGAGCGCATCGATATATCGCTTGCGTCGCGCCGCCGGCAGTTCGCCGATCTGGTCTTTGATCTGGCCGATCCATTCATCGCTCACTTCGATCGGCACGAGATCCGGATCGGGGAAATATCGGTAGTCGTGCGCCTCTTCCTTCTCGCGCTGAAGAAACGTGGCGCCGCGGGATTCGTCCCAGCCCATCGTACATTTTCGGCCAAGCGAGCCGGTCGTTTCCCACTCGTGAACTTGCCGTTGAATCTCGTAATCGGTCGCGCGCTCGAGCACCGAAAAGCTGTTGAGATTCTTGATCTCGGTGATCGCGGTTTTGTGCACGACGCCGTTCTGATCGGTGATGTGTACGTTGATGTTCGGCTCAAACCGCATGTGGCCCATCTGCATCTGGCCCTCGCTGACGCCCAGGAACTGAACGAGCTTTTGCAGTTCCTGGCCGAAGAAGGCGACTTGCTTGGCGC
>JACMJD010000358.1 GCA_014380825.1 Phycisphaerae bacterium
GAACAACCCAGCGAAATGATTACCTTCTGAAAATATGTCGCCGCCGAAGAAAGGTTCGGTTCGGCCGCGCGAATTTATATTTTTCCGAGTTTACAGCGGTGCAGAATGGTCCGAATGGCTCGTTTTTAACGATGCGCGCCGATTATCAGACGCTCGGCTGCCCTGAACAGGGTTTTTCGGATTACACAGGCTTCTTGCGGAACTGAACGGCCATTTCAAATCGGCCGTTGCTGACGGCGCGGGAGCGGACGACTTCGCACAAGTGCACGTCGCGCCCATTGCCTTGCATCTCGATCCGGCAGTTCTGTCCAACCGACAGCGATTCGCGGAGCAGGAACGACACGCCGCTGAACGAGAGGTCGCGCGTGAGAATCTCGTGTACGCTTCCGGCGTTGCCGCCGTCGAGCACCGTGAGCGTGGCTTTGGCCTGCATCGGCTTGCGATTCTCCCGCCGGCGGTCACGAACGGATTGACTCGCCCCAGCGCTAAGCGCGGTTGAGGTGGGTGTGACGGTCGTCGGCTTGAAGTTCTGGTTACGATCGGACTCGGATGAGATCACGTTCTTTGTTATCGACCCACGTATGGCAAAACCTTCACATTGAAGGTCCCATTATCCTGAATCGCATCCTGATCTTCGTTCTGGTCATCGTTGTGCTTCGCTGTAGCATCCCCGCACAGGGGCAGATTGATCCAGCCCAATTCACTGCCGATTTGCGCGCGATCACGCGGCCCGCTTCGCGCAGCATCGCCACCGACGGCTACTACCAAACTGCGCGCTGGATTCAGGACGAGATCGCCAAGCTGCCGAACGTCGAGCTTCAGGTTCACGAGTTCCCGATTGTCGTGCCCGTCACGAAGTCGGCCACGCTGACGTTCGCGGATGGATCAACCGAACGCGTCTACCCCTTCTGGGCCGCCGGTGCGCGGTTGTGCTCGACGCCGGAAGCCGGCATTCGCGGACGCCTGATCTACTGCGGCGAAGGAAAGATCGAGCAGATCCCGATCGGACACATCTCCGGTCAAATCGCGGTGGTTGAATCGACCGCGCGCACCGCGTGGACGCGCGCGATCAGCAGCGGCGCCCGCGCGATCATCGTTCTGGGAACGGACGACACGAACAACTTGGATCTGCGCAACCACGACATTCGGATGCCGATCAACCTTCCGCGCTTCTACGTTCCGGAAGGAAAACTCGCGAATGACTTGCGACGATCTCCCAATCCTCGCGAAGCAACGCTTCGCGCGTCGGTTTCGTGGGAAACGCGAACCGCCATCAACCTGTATGCGCTGGTCAAACCGTCCAATTCCGATTCATCCCATCGCGCCGCGCTGATGCTTTACGCGCCGTTCGATTCCACATCGCTGGTTCCCGACTTAGCGCCCGGCGCATCGCAAGCGGTCCAGACCGCTTCGGCGCTTGCGATGTTGCGCGACTTCAGCCGCGCGCCGCCTGACCGTCCGATGCTCGTCTGCTTCAGCGGCGCCGACGGAATCCAGCTATTAGGAAGCCGGCAAATGCTGATGGCGCTCGCGGAATCCCCCCAAACGTGGTGGCGGGAGATGAGCGAGCTGTCGCAGAAGCAGAGCAACGCCTATCAGGCGCGCTACCGCGCTAACGAGGTGCGCGATCGCGCGGAGAAGCTGGATGTCCGCCGCGATCGCACGACCATCGAGCGGATCGTCGCAGGCATCGAACTGGAGCTGAAGCTGGCGCAGGACGAGTTGTTCCGCCAGCGCGCCGGCGGGCCGGCGGACGATTCGCCCGCGCCGCAATCGGAGCTCGAGTCTCGCCAGGCTACGCTGCATCGTCTGAAGGCAGCGTTTCAGAACAGACCCGCGGATTTGGCAAAGATCGAAAACGCCCTGGCTGCGCGAGAGATCATCGATCGCACGATCGCCCGGATGGACGAGCTGCTGCAACAGCACGCCGGGCGGAAGGGCGTGCTGGATCGGCGCGTCGAGCTGTATCAATGGCTCGCCCGCGCGATTGGACGAAATCCCGAGCCGGCCGACAGCGATTCGACAAGCCGTCTGATCGAGCTGGTCGTCGGCATCGACCTCTCCGACCGCGGCACGCGCATCGGCCCGCTCACCGAAGGCAATTTTCAGCGCACAACAAGCATCGGAGATGTGCAGGATTACCTGAGCTGGCTGAATCGGGCTCTTCGCGAACGTGCGCAATGGTTCGAGTCAATCCGAGATCGGGTTGATCTGGAACCGCCGAACCAGATCCGCTCGCCGCAGAGTTATCTGTGCGCGTCGATGCCGATCTCAACCGAGCTGACCCAGGCGTGGGGCGTGCCGGGCCTTTCGTTCGTCACGCTGGATGATCAGCGCCTACGTCGCGACACGCCCACCGATACGCTCGAGCACCTCAACGTCGACGCGATCGTCCCGCAACTTCGCGCGGTGCGGACGATCATCATCAAAGCCGCCAGCGATCTGACCTTCCAGGGCCCCGCCGATCGCAAGCGCCGCCGCGCCAGCATTCCCGGGCAGGTCGTCAGTCTTGCTCCGGGCAAGCCGGTTGCAAATCTTGGCCGCGGGGGATTTCTCATCGCGTATCACTACGTGAACACCGTCGTCAGCGTGCATCCGAAGCTTCGCGCGATGTCCTGGACAATGGGCGTGCGACGAAACGAGATGACCGCCTGCGACGCTGACGGAAACTATCTGATCGAAGGCCTGCCTCGCCTGCACAACGATCTTCAACTGTTCGCGGTCACCGCGCATCGCGTCGATCCGAAAAGCGGGGCGATTACCTCAACCACTGACCTCGGCAAGCAGTCCGGCGACATCAGCATCTATTGCGATATCAAGAACGCCATCACCCCCAAGCGAAGCCTCGTCTTCGACTGCGACCAAGCGGCGCTGGTTGATGTGATCGATCCGCGATTCATGCAACCGCTGAACGAAGCGACGCTGATCGACGCGCGGCGTGAAGCCGAGCCGCAGCGATTCTGCTTCTTCCTGCACGACCGATTCTTCGCAGGGTTCCTCGAACCCGGATCTCGTACCGCATACGCCTTCCGCTACGGGCGAATCGGAAACCGACTCTTAATGCTCAACCCTCCAAATGGCGAGCTCGCTTCAGCGGGCGTGTCCGGGGGCGTGTCCGGTTTCGTCCCTTCCGAGCTCCTCGCAAACCCGCTCTCGCTCACGACCGCGCAAAACTTTTGGGCGCTCAACGACGGACGCCTCGACGCCTATCGTCGCGCAGGCGTCTCCAGTTCCGTCATCGATTCGATGCACCGCGACAGCGCGAGCCAGCTCGCGCAAGCCAAGACCGCGCTCGCACAAAACCACAGCACCAACTTCGCGCGCACCTCCGAGCTCGCCTGGTCCAACGAAGCTCGCGTTTACGATGCGGTGCGCGATCTCGCCGACGACGTGGTGCGCGGCGCGATCTTCCTGTTGCTGCTGTGCGTCCCGTTCGCGTTCTGCGTGGAACGCCTGCTGATCGGCACGCCCAACGTGTATCGCCAGATCACCGGCTCGGCCTGCATCTTCGCGATCATGACCGCCGCGCTCTGGTCGTTTCACCCGGCGTTCAAGATCAGCGCCAGCCCGCTCATCATCGTGCTGGCGTTCGCGATCATCTTCATGTCGCTGGTGGTGATCGTCGTGCTGTACAACAAGTTCGACGTCGAGCTGAAGCGAATTCGTTCGGGCCGCGCGATCAGCGATGATGTGAACCTGCGGCGCGTCGGCGTGCTCGCGAACGCCGTGCTGCTGGGCATCGCCAACATGCGACGCCGGCCGC
>JACMJD010000033.1 GCA_014380825.1 Phycisphaerae bacterium
ACACTGCTTCAAGCGCACGGGATCGTTGCGTACGGGTATGATGACGGAAACCCGCGGCGCCGCCTCCGCGTCGGGCAGCGCTGCGTCCAGCCCGACCTCGGGCGGGAGGCTTGTGCCGCTGCGATGGATGCGCACCGCGGCAGCCGCCTTGATGGCGATCGAAACTCTCGATGCGTGTTCGTGCTCAGCGAACATGTGGAATCCACCCGCCCGGCCATTTGTTGTGGCGCGGTTGTCAGAGGACGCAGAGAGACCCTTCGACCGGCAACGCGGTCGCGGACGTCTTCGCGTCCCCTCTTTCATCGACTCCGACGGTCTATCTATTTCGTTCTACGAACGTTCGAGCCCGGGCGCATGATGCGGAGGTGATCGTCGCCTCTCCTTGACCCCGCCACGACCGATAATACAGAACTGGGTCGAGCGGGATCTTAATTATCGCCGTTCTCGAAGGCAAGCGCAACATTTGCGCGATCGTTCATCGCGCCAGGAAGAATTCCCCATTGTCCCAAACCTTCGGTCCAATTCGTCACTACAAGCGCACGAAACGAGCGATCCCGCGAATTCAACGGAAATTCAAGCGATGACACTCAATGACACACCATCGAAATAGGGGCGATAGCAGCGCCCGGACTCGAACCGGGGACCCAGGGCTTATGAATCCCTTGCTCTACCAACTGAGCTACGCTGCTGAATTCGTCACGCGGAAGATATCAAACACGATGCGTTTGACAAGATGCGGGCATCACGCGTCGAAGAACGTCAGATAGTTTTTGCCGTCGATCAGGCGTTGCAGATGCACGCCAAGTTCGAGGAAATGATAGTCGCCCCACATCGACGATTCCCCGCACGGGATTTTGCGGCGCTCGGGGATGTGGTCCCAGTTGTTCGGCCGGTGGTAGATGCTGTGAAGCAGCAGGCCTTGATGTCTCGCGTTGGTGGAGAGATACGGTTGATCGAGCAGCCGGGCCGCGATGGTCAGGCCCGCCTGCGTGTAACGATTGCCTTTTACGCTGCCGAGATATTTTCCCAGGCGGAGCAGGCCCTGCGCGGCGATCACGGATGCGGATGAATCGACCGGTTCGTGATCGTTAAACGGATCGGCATCGCGAGATTTCCAGTCGCCGAGTTTGGATAAGCCAGGCGCGCCGTCGTCCCAGTAGACGATGCCGTCGAGCGCGGCGCAGTCGTCGATGTAGTGATCGCACGTCTCACGCGCGGCCTGCTCGTAGACTTTCGCGACGTCCTTCTTCGCCAGGCCGACGGATTCTTTGAACTTGGCATCGGGAATCGTCGCGAAGAATTCGAGCTCTTCGGCGAATCCGAGCACCGCCCAGGCCAAGCCGCGGGTCCACGTGCTGAACGGCGAATAGCCTTGTTGCGCGCCGCGGCAGCGGA
Source organism: Phycisphaerae bacterium (assembly GCA_014380825.1). The sequence continues at coordinate 1,396 of JACMJD010000033.1, forward strand.
AGGCGCCGTCGTTGCGATTGAAGATCGCCTCGTGCGCCGTTCGGCCACGCACGTCGTAGGTGTGTTCGGAATCGCCGTGGAAGAGAACGTGCTGGTTGGTGCATAGGCCGTGGAGAACAGATCGCTTGAGCAAATCGGCGCGGCGGTCGTTTTCGTGCATGAGCGCGTGACCGAGTTGCCAGGCGACGCCGAGAATGCGCGTCGTGCGCATCGTGTCGACGAAGAGCGAGTGGGGACCATTGAAGCTGTAGATGTAACCAGATGGCGATGGACCCGCGACGCCGGACCACCTTGCGGCTTGGACGCCGCCGCTGACTTTCAGCGCGAGCTCGTAGTAGCTCTGTTCCCACTCGTTGTGCCTGACGCGGCCTTCGCGCATCAGGCGGCGCAGGTTTCCGTACGTGCTCAGATTGTTGAAGCCGTGATCGTGTACGCCGATGTGCGTGAGATGCGGCGCCATCGATTCGATCGTCCGCGTGCGGCCGAGCTCGAAGAGTTTGCGATTGTCGGTGGCATCGAATGCGAGGATGGCGCAGCCGTATTGGAAGCCTTGCGTCCACTCCGTCCAGCCGCGCGTGGTGTATTGGCCACCAACGGTGAAGACCGGCGTGCCGAGCGATCGGTCCCACGCACGATCGAGTTGCACAACCTTCCTGGCGGCAATATCAAACAGGCGATCTAGCGGCTTGCGCAGATCGCGGGGCCGAATCTTAGAGTCAATCTTCATGTGGCGCGAAGTGTACCGGCGGGGGCTGAAATTGTGCAGGGAAGGTCGCGGCTCGTCCGATAACCATGATGTGGAGACATCGATCGAGTCAGGTTCGACGAACGGTACAGGCGAGCGCTCGGGCGCGTGGACGCTGCCGCTGCTGTGCGCAGGCATCGCGATCCTCGCATGCTGCCTGCTCATCCCCGCGGCGGACGACAATCGCAAGCTGGCGTGGGAGCGCGAGCGGTTAAAGCTGGATCTGGAGCAGATCAACAAACAGATCGACGTGAACGGGCAGTTCCTCAAGAGCGTCGGCGAAGATCCCGGGTTGCTGGAACGTCTCGCGCAGCGGCAGATGAAACTGGTGCGCGAAGGCACCCGCGTCCTGAATCTGAAAGACGCCGCCGTGCACTCGGACATGTCCCCCTATTTGCTGCTGACCATTCCACCGCCGCCGCCGATGCCCGAATACAAACCTGTCGGAGGCGTGTTCTCAAACCTCTGCCGGCACCCGCGCTCGCGCCTGTTCCTGATGGGCTCGGCACTGCTCGCGATGGCGTGCGCGCTGATCCTTGGTGAATCGACGCGCACGAAACCCGAGTCGTCCCCATCGCCCGTTTAGCGGCGGCACATGTGCCGCCCTATACTGCGCGAATCATGCCCCGCGCCCTCGCCATCGAAACCTCCGGACGCTCCGGCTCCATCGCCACCGTGATCGACGGAACAATCGCGCGCGAAGAATCCTTCACGCACGGCCTGCAAAACGCCGCGAAGATCCTCCCGATCATCGATCAGCTCTGTCGCGCGCAGAGCTGGACGCCACGTGACATCGACGAGATTTACGTCTCGATCGGACCCGGCTCGTTCACAGGATTGCGCATCGGCGTGACGATCGCCAAGACGATCGCGCTGACCTGCGGTTCGCGGATCGTCGCCGTGCCGACGGTAGAAGTGCTGGCGCGAAATGCGCCGCCGGACGCTCGAAATATCGTGATCGTTCTCGATGCAAAGCGCGACCAGATTTTCACGGCGAGGTTCAGCCGCACCACCGATAGCGAGTGGATGACGGAAGAACCCGCGCATCTCGATTCGCTGACGGAAATGCTTCGAAGATCACCGCGACCCGTGCATTTGCTCGGCGAAGGAATCCCTTTTCACCAGAAGTTCTTACCAGCTGACGATCCAGAGGTGATTGTCACAACACCCGAACTGTGGCAAGCGCGGGCGACTCGCGTTGCTCAGATCGGATGGCAAATGTCGCGAGCGAATCTATTCACCGACGCAGACCGGTTAGCCCCGGTCTACATCCGCCTGCCAGAAGCCGAAGAGAAATGGAACGCGTCACGCTCAGCGCAGGTAAATGAAACCTGAGACGATCAGCCCGATTCCGCCGCAGATCATGCCGGCGATCGCGATGCCTTTCCCGCCGCCTTCGGCGCCGCTGTCGGCCACCTGCTTGTAGCCGATGATTCCGAAAATCAGCGCCAGGATCGATGGCACCACCAGGCAGCTCACCGGAATTCCGATGATGCCCAGCACCAGCGATGCGACGCAGAACCCATTGCTCCCGCCCGCCGCTTCGAGCGTGGTGCCTTCCATCGTGAACGGCATGCCGCAACTCTTGCAGTTGTTGCTGGTGATGGCCGACACGGATTGGCATCGCGGGCACTGGATCAGTTGCGATCCGTTCGTCTGTCGCAAAATCTGCGGCGCGCGATCACCGGCGGCCGCGTACGCGTGGACCGGGTGCGGATCTTGTTTGATGATCTGCCGGGTGATCGGATCGATGAGCCGGCCATAGCGATCGAGGATCGGGATGACGATCGTGTTACCGCACGTGGGGCAGGCGCCTTCTTGGCCGCCCATCGATTCGGTGGCTTCGAGTCGCGACGAGCAGTACGCGCAGTTGAACCCGTAACGTTTTCCGCCGCCCGGCGCGCGAAAATTGGCGGTGATGGTTGCGCGTCGTTGCAGTGGCGGGGCGGGCGCGGGAGCGCTGGTCGCATCGGCGGATGATTCACGTTCCGATGCGCCTTGGAATGATCCGACGCCGACAACCGCAGCCTCCTGCGTGCGCGGTTGAGCGGGAACGCGCAGCGTCGAGAGACATTGCGGGCAGCGAACCTGCTGACCGATCTGCGACTCTTCAGCCCGCAGCGCCGTGCGACAGACATGACACTGAAAAACCAGCATGCGTTACATGGTTAGACTAATGATGCGCACCGCACTTGTCATCATAGGCGAAAAATCAAAGCGGGTTCAGCCACGAAGGCACGAAGCACACGAAGGAAGAAAGTCAAAAACCAATTGCTTTGTATTTCCTTCGTGCGCTTCGGGCCTTCGTGGCAGCATTCGATTCTGCATTATTTTTGAGGCGGCGCTGTGTAGATGGTGAAGCCTTTGAGCCGATCGTCCGTGGCGCGGGCGGTCCATTGGGGGAACCAGATCTCGTGCGCTTCTTCGCCCTGATGTAGCGGGCCATATCCGACGAACCGAATCTTTGGCGGCAGGTGAGCGATGATCTGTTCATCCGATGGCTTGATGCCCGCCTCCGTGCGGTCGTGAATTCCCCATTCAAAGTGATAGAGCCTCCGCTCGGCGAGCAGCGTCGCGAGCGTGTTCCAGGGAAAGTAGACGAGGCCGGGCTCGGATTTCGCGAATTCGTAGATCGTTTCCTGCTGGTTGTTCCACGGGTCGGCGATCACCGCGTACATGTTCGCCGCGCGCTTCGGCTTGATCAGCACATCCGGCCAATCCCACAACACCAGCAGCGCCAGCGCCGCCAGCACCAGCGCGCGGACGAGCGACGGTGAGACTGGCGCGTCGATCGTGGCCGATTCAGGTGCGCGCAGGAGCGATCGAATCTGCGCGTAAAGCCGAATCAACAACGCCGACGCCGTGAGCGCCACGAACGTGTGTGTCAGGCTGAAGTTGTTGACGTATCCTCCAACTTTCAAGAATCCCAGCAGGGCCGACGGCACCATGAAGATGCCGGCGATCGGAAACATGATCCACGGATTGTCGCGCGCGAACGCGATGAATCGCTGCTTCCGCGCACCGGTTGCAGCGGCACCGAGCGGCAGCAGCCAATGCCGGATCAGCAGCGTCAGCAGGACCAATCCAAGGGTCGGCAGGCACTCCGTGAGCAGGAGCAATATTGCGCGGAACAACAAGTATGGCCGGCCATCTCGCGCTTCGTTTTCCCATCCGTGCGCGGCGGGAAGCTGAACCATGTGAAACCACATGTTCACCGGGCCGAACGACAGCATCAGCATCGTTGACACAACCGCGCCGACGATGATCAGGATCAGCGTGTACGAAAACGCCGCCACCAACCCCTCGGCGATCAGGATGTAAAACGGCGCGACGAACAGAAACGGGATCGCGCTCTGCTTGCACCAGCACGCGAGCACCGCACAAAACGCCGAAAGTATCAGCACGATCGGCGAGCGCTGGTAAGACAGAAGCACGATCGACGCCACCGCGAATCCGATCGTCGGCCCATCCTGCGCGATCATGAACCCGGCGCGGCACATGCTCTCGTGGTTCAGCGTGACCCAACAGAAGATCAAGAACACCAGCATCCTAAACGGCACGTTTGCTGTGGCAGGCGGAGCTTGCGGATCAATCGGATGAACCGGCGTGCGCGCCAAGCGCACATGCGCCCACAAAAGCGGGCCGAAGAATGACAGGACGTTAATGAACAACGCGATGAGGATCGCGCTGGTCGGTCGCGTAGCGAGGGCCGCGGGAAAAAACAGCAGCGCGGGGATCGGGCCGTAAATCCAGGCGGTCATCACGCCGGTGTCCGCGTCCTGATATAGGCGCGATTCGTCCAGATGCGCGGGATCGTCGGCTTTGAATCTCGCCAGGACGGGAGCGAGCTTGCCGCCGTTCCAATCGAGGCTCGGGGCGTTCGAGAATGTCCACAACATCAGATACAGCGCCGCGGCTGCTCCCAGCGGGACCTGCGCGATCAACGCTCGAACGACGATCGGCAAATCGCGCGTGCGCAGCCAGACCAGCGCGCCCCCGCCGATCGCGCCGAGGGAAAGGAGGATGATGACCGTTACTCCAAGCATGTTGCGCAGTTCATCTCATTTCGGAAACCGGATCGGACCGCCCGACGGTGCGGGAGGTTGATCGGTCTTGGGCCGCTTTGACTGCGGAAGCTGCGCGCCCGGTTCGCCGACAAGCGTGAATCCCGGCAGGTCGTCATGCGCGGGCAAACGTGCCGTCGCATACGGAAATATTTGAAGCGAATACGAACTCTGCACCATCGGCCCAAACGCGATGGCGCGCGGCTGCGATGGCAAGTGCGCCTGAATCTGCTGAACCGTTGGCTGATACGGTGACGCCAACCGGTCGACCAGGCCCCATTCAAAGTGATACAGTTTTTTTTCCGCCAGCAACGTCGGCAGAGTGTTCCACGGAAAGTAGATCGTGCCCGGGTTTGTCAGTGCATAACCGTAGATGGCCTCCTGCTGATTCTGGTCGATGTGGCGAACCCGCGTCCACATCGACTTGACGTTCCCTTCGACCATCAGGATTTGCAGCGCGCGGATGATGATCAACGCGCACGCCAGCGACCGCGCCAACTGCCGCAGCGCTGGCGATTCGATGCGCGGCCAGCATGTCACCATGCAGACGGTGGCGCCGAGCGCGATGAAGAATCCGGTGAGCGCGAAGTTGTTCACGTACCCGCCGATCTTCACGAAGCCGAGGATCGCCATGGGTAAGAGAGACAAGCCGGACAGGAGAAACATCACCCACGGATTTTCGACGAGCCAGCGGCGGAGGCCGTCGTTTGAACGGAGATTGCGAAACGCGCCTCCGAAGCCGGCGATTACCAGAACTGCGAGCAGCAGCACGATCATTTCGGTTGAATCGTGAACCAGCCCGGCGACCGCCTGCCTGATCGCGCGCGATCTGCTCTCCGTATCCTGCCACGGATGACTGGCGGGAACCGTCAACATGTGGAACCACATGTTGTGCAGCCAGTGCCGCGTGAACCACGATTCGCGCGGCGAGAATGCGAAGAAGAAAAAGATCGAGATGATCGCGCCGGTCGCCAAGAGATAAAGGACGTAGCGAACGGCCGCGCGTCCATCGATGAGCAACAGGTAGATCGGCGCCGCCAGCACAAACGGCAGCATGGTCTGCTTGCTCCAGCACGACAGCACTGCGCATAGCGCCGACAGCGCCAGATGCAGATTCTGTCGTCGGCCGAACAATAGAACGGTGGAGCAGACTGCAAACCCGATCGCCGGCCCGTCCGGGCCGACGATGTAGATCGCGCGGCGGAGACTCTCGTGCGTCAGGCTAATCCATATGAGCACGCCGAACATCAGCAGCGCCATGATCTTCGTATCCTGATGGGCAGGTATTGTCGTCGTGTTCGCCGCGCGGATGTGCGCCCACAGAGCCGCGCCGAGCGTGCAGAGAATGTTGATGACGATGCCGATAAAGATCACGCCAGTAGGGCGCGATGCGATCGCCGCGGGCAGAAAGATCAGCGCCGGCACGGGGCCATAAATCCACGCGGTCATCACGCCGGTGTCCGGGTCCTGATACAGCGGCTCGCCATGCGGCTCGGCCCTCACCATCGCCACGATCGGCGCGAGCTTAGCGCCGTTCCAGTCGAGGTTCATGCCCATCGCGATGGAAAATGAGATGACCAGCAGCGTCACGCCCGCCGCCAGCGTGACGA
>JACMJD010000359.1 GCA_014380825.1 Phycisphaerae bacterium
GCCGGATGTTGTGCATGGATCACGTGATGCAGCAGCAGCATGTGATCGAGCTGGCGACGCCGACGGTCTCTCGCCCGGGCGCTAAGCCCGCCAAGGGCACCGTTGCAACGGCGGCAGATGGCGGCAGCAGTCGCGGATTGAATTCCGTGGCGGATGCCGCCGACATCATCTGGACGAACCGCGGCCTGGCGACCGACAACTTCGCCGCGCGATTCGGCACGCTTGCAGAGACCGCCCGCCAGGTAGTCGATGCCGTCATCGTCGCGTATGAACGCATGATCGGCAGCTTCAATTATTCCAGCGCCGGGCAGACCTACAGCCTTACGCTCAGCATGAACGGGAGTGGCAGTGGATTCGGCGCCAGCGCGAATCTCAACTCCTCGTTGAACGGCAAGGCAAAGAGCGGGACCATCAATATGGGCGCAGGCAACGGCAGCGCCAACGCCAACGACGACAACGGCTGGTTCATTGATCCAACGCCGTTCGACAACAGCGAATTCCTGGGCAGCATCGTCAATGGATATTCGGGCAACGCGACCTCCGGCGGCCCCGCCAGTGGACGCGGCGACTTCTTCACGGTCGTCGCGGCGGAGATGACTCACTGCATGGGCCTGTTCGGCAGCGCTCTGCCCGGATGGGCGAGTCGCACCACGAACACCGGCATCGCCGACACTGCGGCGGCGCCTGGGTTCCTCTACGTCTTCCAGGGTCCCAGCATCAAGCACCTGCTCACCAGCGACAACGGCGGCTTCCAGGATTTCGGATCTGCCGTCCACAGTTCGGAACCGGGCAACTCGATTTCCTTCGGTGGGGAAACGTACACCGGCGCCGACGATCAGGGCAACGCGTTCTATGAGAACAGCCGCCGATACATGATCAACAACGCCTTCGCGCTAATGTTCAAGGATGCGTACAATTATGCTACGGTCGACCCCGCAAAGTGGGGAACCATGTACAGCGTTCTGAATGAAACGAGCAAGCTGGTGACCGTGCGCGGCGGAACCGGAACGAACAACGACACGATCAGCGTCACGCGGAGCGGAAACACGGTCTTCGTCAGCGTAGATCCGGCGACGGATGTCGCAGGCACCGGCGCGCTGCCGGGCGCGGGCAACCTGCCGGCGTTCGTTACCGAATACGACATCAGCCAGATCAGCAGCATCTCCATCGCCGCCGGCGCAGGCAATGACATCATCTCGATCGCGCCGAACATCGGCGTGCCGATCACCATCGACGCCAGCACCGGCACTGACAGCCTGACGATCGTCGGCACAGCCGGCGACGACACGATCGGCGTGGCCGCGGGCACCATCACCGGCGCGTCGACCATCACCTACTCGAACTTCGAGAGCCTCGCGGTTCAAGGCAACGACGGCAACGACACGATCAACTTCAACGGCACCGGCCTGAGCAACGTCAACGTCACCGGTGGCGTCGGCGACGACATCCTGAGCCTGATCAACGTCACGAACGCATCGCTGGTGTTTGATTTGGGCACGAACGCCAACACGTTGAACCTGAACAGCGGCACGTACACCATCAGCACTGATCTTGGTGCCGTCGGCACGATGGCCGTGAACATCAACGCCGGCACGCTCACGTTCAACACCACACAGCACCTGACCTCGCTGAGCATCGCCTCCGGCGCCAACGGCAGCTTGCTCGCCGGCGGCACCCGCGCAATGATTCTGGGCGGCTTGTCGATCGTCGGCACCGGCAATCTCGATCTGAACGACAACGATGCGATCATCGACTACACGGGCGGCTCGCAGATGAACGCCATCCGCGCGATGATCAACTCGGCGCGCAACGGCGGCGACTTCACCGGCACTGGCCTGAATTCCACCGCCGCGCGTAACGCCTCGCCGGAGAACACCACCCTCGGCGCGATGGAGGGTTCGGAATATCACGCCATCAACGGCCCGGCCTCCACGTTCGCCGGAACAACGTTCGACGATTCGTCGGTCCTCGTGAAGTACACGTACTACGGCGACGCGGATTACAACGGCGTGGTCGACTTCGACGATTACAGCCGCGTCGACGCCGGCTTCAACAGCGACCTGACCGGTTGGGTGAACGGCGATGTCGACGGCAACGGCGTGGTCGACTTCGATGATTATTCGCTGATCGACCTCGCGTTCAACACGCAAGTTGGCGTGCTGTAACGGCGAAGATCAGCAACCGACGGGGAGAATGCGCAACGCGGCGTCCAGCTTGGCTGGACGCCGCGGTTGTTTGCGCACATCTCGATTCTACATGGGCATATCTCCACATCTTCACTCGTGACACAGCACGAACTCGAAAGCAAAAAATGCTTTGAGTAGAGGATTTTCCGGACATCTGGTTTGAGTTACCGCTCGTAGCCGCTCCTGAGTTGGCGCCGGGTCTGTGTGGCCCGCGCGTGAGTTTCGTTATCTCCCCAGGAGAAATAGAAGATGTGTTCATCGATTCGCCGCGCGATTTGCGCGGGCGCTCTGTTATCGTTGTTTCCCGCTGCAAATTTTGCGGCAACCACCGTCGTTCCGAATGCACAGGCTGCTGCGCTGGGAAACGGGCAGGACAATGACACACGTTTATTCAGCCGATCCGGCGATACGGACGGCAACCGCTACCAGCAAATTTACGATGCCGGCCAGTTTGCGTCGTTCGGCGCGACCGAGCAGATCAACCGCCTCGCGTTCCGAGCCAAGCAGAATGGTGGTCTGTTCCCCGGCGTCTTCGGACCGACCGTGACGGTTTCAAATATCCAGATCCGACTATCGACAACGGCGCGTGCTTCTTCGATCGATGGCGCAAACTTCATCAGCAACGTCTTCGCCGACAACATCGGCCCTGATTTGACCACGGTGTATTCGGGCACGCTGACGCTGACCACGCCCACCGCCGGCACGACGGACTTCGGCTACGTCATCAACCTGCAGACACCCTTCGCGTATTCGAAGGCGACTGGCAATCTGCTGCTAGACGTGCTGATTCCCGCCGGCGCGACGACGACCGAAAGCGGCTTCAGCGGCTACTCGCGCCCGGACACGCAGACCGGCGATGCGCTGGGCGCCAACGCGAACGATGGCGTGGCATCCGCGTTCGGCGCCACCGCCGGTGCAACGATCGGGGCGAACTCGACGACCGGCTTGGTGACCCAATTTGCCACCGTTCCAGAGCCAACTTCGATTGGAGCAATTGCCATCGCGTCAATGGCGGCGGTTCGTCGGACGCGCCGTCGCAAGTCTTAGTTGTCGCGACAACCTGCGAAAGCTTTACGGTCCGCGACGGCCGCCCGGTTTGCTTCGGGCCGTCGCGGACCGCTTCCTTTTACTTGCAAGCTTTCCGCGACACGTGAACTGACTCACGGTCACAGCACCGTATTTCAAGGCTCTCAGCGGTTTCTACTCGGATGCCGCGCGATGATCGGCTAAGATGAGATTCCAGGAGTGGGAAATATGTCTAAATCGATCGCCGGCCGGGACTTCAATCGCAACAACAAGCATCGCAGCAATCGCTGGCAGATCGAACCGCTGGAGCGCCGCCAGATGCTCAGCGCCGCCAGTGACGCAGCGCTGAAAGCGTCGCCGCTGCAAAATAACCTTGCGGCGCAGTTCGTTCCGGAATCCACGTTCCTGTATCGCAGCGGGACGTACCTGACCAAACCCGCGGCGGGACAGCCGCTGGATATTGCGCTCAACTACTTCCGCGCCAACGCCAACGCGTTCAACATCACCGCCGGCGATATCGGCACGCCCATCGTCACGGATCAGTACACCGATTCCGACACCGGCCTCACGCACATCTACCTGCGCCAGCAGGTGAACGGGCTGGAGATCGCCAACGCGAATGCAAACTTCAACGTGCGCAGCGACGGACGAATCCTGAGCATCGGCAGCACGTTCGTCTCGGGAATTGCCGAGCTGTCGAATCAGCCTATCGCGCCGCAGCTTGACGCTTCGGTCGCGCTGCTGCGCGCCGGGCAGAATCTGAGTCTTCGCACGACGCGGCAATCACAGATCATCAAGCCGGCGATTGGTACGGCGCAGGTGACGACGCTGCGGAATTCGGATTTATCGCAGGATGACATTGCCGGGCGACTGCGCTATGTCGTGTCGCCGAATGATGGCGTGAACCTGGCGTGGAACTTCGTGCTGCGCGCGCCGGGCGATCAGCACTGGTACGACACGAGCGTGAACGCCGCCGATGGAAGCCTGATGTTCACGGCGGACTGGACGAGCGACGGCACGTCTCTCGATACGCCGGCGAAATCCACACCGACGCGCGGCGCGACGTCCTCCACAAAACCACAAGCAATTGGCGGCACCAGCGGATCACTCGCCGCCGCCGGACCTGAGGCGGCGGGATATAACGCTTCTTACAACGTATATGCGTGGCCGAAGCGCAATCCGGACAGCGGTCCGCGCACGATTGAGGCAAATCCCTGGGATCCGATCGCCTCGCAGTTCGGCTGGCAGGACACCAACGGCAACCCGACGGCCGAATCAAACGTCACTGCGGGTAACAACGTGGCCGCGCAGGAAGACGCCGACGACAATGACACAGGCGGGATCCAACCTTCCGGTGGTGCGCTCGGCGCCGGAGCGGGGCCATACACATTCGATTATCCCCTCAATCTCAGCTCACCGCCCGCCAGCAATCAGAGCGCGGCGATCGTCAATCTGTATTACTGGAACAACATCATCCACGACATCATGTTCCGGTACGGCTTCAACGAAGTCGGCGGAAATTTCCAGCAGATGAACTACGGCGGCACCGGCTTGGGCAACGATCGAGTCCGCGCCGATGCGCAGGACGGCAGCGGCACGAACAATGCGAATTTCTCCACGCCGCCTGATGGTCAGAGCGGGCGCATGCAGATGTACATCTGGAACTTCGCCAGCCCGAGCCGCGACAGCTCGTTCGATTCGGAAATCATCGTTCACGAATACGGCCACGGTGTGAGCAACCGCCTCACGGGTGGTCCGGCGAACAGCAGCGCGCTGAGCACGGTGCAGTCGGCGGGCATGGGCGAAGGCTGGAGCGATTGGTGGAGCCTGATGCTCCTCCAGAACGACGGCTCCGCCACGGCGCTGAACGGTGCGCATCCGACCGCGAACTATTCGATCGGCGAAGACCCCAACGGGCCGAGCATCCGTCGTTACCCGTACTCGTTTGACAAGACGATCAATCCGACCACGTTCGGGCTCTACAACAGCAGCACTGGAGTTCACCACACCGGCGAACTCTGGGCCACCGCGCTGTGGGATTTGGCCGTGACGCTCGAGAGGAAGTGGGGATTCAATCCCAATCTAAAGAGCGGTTACGTCACCAGCAACGGGAACGGGAACATCCTGGCGATGAAGCTGGTGATGGACGCGCTGAAGATTCAGCCCGCGAATCCAAGTTTCCTCCAGGCGCGCGATGCGATCCTCCAGGCAGATGTGACGCTAACTGGCGGCGCGAATCAGCGCGACATCTGGCAATCGTTCGCGCGGCGAGGTCTAGGCACGAGCGCAACCACCGCGAGCACGAACTCGACCACGATCAACGAAGCGTTCGATGTGCCGGCGACGGTCTCCGCGCCGCTCGTTGCGCACGCGACGCCGCTTTCGCCCCTGCGACTGACCGCCAACGTCTCGTCAATGGTCTTCCGGTTCAGCGAGACGATGGAACCCACCAGCTTCAACCAAGTCACCGACGTGCTCAGCTTTACCGGGCCCGGCGCGGTCGACCTTAAGCCATCGATCACCACAGTCGCGTGGTCGAATTCGAATAAGACGCTGACGATCAATTTCGCGCAGCAAACGGCCGAGGGCACGTACACGATGACCATCGGTCCGAACATCCAGTCGCCAAGCCCCGGCGGGCAGCAGATGGATCAGAACTTGAACAACGTGCCCGGCGAAGCCACCGACAACTTCACCGCCACCTTCGTGCTTGACCCCACGCCCGGCCCCGATGCGTTCACGTATGAAGCATCCGCCACCACCTTCCAGAACATCAACCTCGCCAGCAGCGGCGGCACGACGATCCTGGATAATCAGGACGACACCAACGCCAGCATTCCTCTGGGCGGCAACACGTTCAGCTTCTACGGCACCACCTACAGCGGATCGAACCAGTTGTTCGTCAACGACAACGGCCTGATCACCTTCGGCTCGGGCAGCGACGCGTTCGCGAACAACAACATGACGTTCAGTCTCGCGCAGCCGGCGATCGCCGCGCTGTGGGATGACTGGGCAACCGATCGCGATGGGTCAGACAAAGTTCTGTATTCGCTCGATGCCCCCAACAACAAGTTGATTATCGAGTGGAGCGCGGTCGTCAGCCGCGGCGACCAATCCGGCGGGTTCGGTTCGAGCAACGCAACCTTCCAGGCGATCCTTTCGCTCAACACCGGCTCGGCGCCGGGTGAGATCGTCTTCAATTACGTCGACCTGAACGTCGGCGCCAACCGCTACACCGATGGCGGCAGCGCTTCCGTGGGCATTAAGTCTTCAGGCTTGCAGGGCTCGAACGGGAACAACAGTCGCCTGTTGCTGTCGCTTTTCAATTCGACCAACACCTGGCTCGGCGACGGCAAGGCGGTGCGCATCGGGCTGGGTGTGATCCCGACGACCGCGACGGTCACCGGGAAGGTGTTCGAAGATCGCAACGGCGACGGCACGCAGCTCGCCGGCGAGAACGGAATCTTCGACGTGACCGTCTTCGCCGACGCGAACAACAACGGCGCGCTGGACGGCGGCGAAAGCAGCGCCGACAGCGACATCATCGGCAGC
>JACMJD010000360.1 GCA_014380825.1 Phycisphaerae bacterium
CATGTCGCAGCCGAACGCTGCATCGCCGAACAATACGCCGACGCGATCGAGCCCGCGCAGTCGCGACATCAACCTGCCCGGCGGCGGCGGTGGTGGGGCGATCGATCCGATCAGCGGCGCGATGCTGATCGGCCTGTCGGTCCTGGCATTCCGAGCAACCCGCGGTCGCAAGGGGGCGCGATCGTGAACGCTAGCGCGCGACGTCTGACTCCCTCTCCCGGCCCGCCGGGAGAGGGAGCGCCGTGGATAACGCTCGCGCTGGTTGCCTGCGCATCGCTCATTCACGCGTCAACCAGCGTTCAATCAGCGCTGCAATTCGACCGCCATGCCGTCGCCTCCGGCGAGTTCTGGCGAATCGTCACCGGACACTTCACGCACTGGTCGGTCAATCATCTGTTGTGGGATCTGGCAGTCTTCGTCGCGCTCGGCACGGTGTGCGAGCGACTCGGTCGTGCCAGAATGATTTGGACGATCGCATCGTCGATCCTAATGATCTCGTTCTTTGCGGCACCGCGACTGCCGACGTATCGCGGATTGAGCGGCATCGATTCGGCGCTCTTCGTGCTTCTTGCCGTCACGCTGCGCCGGGAACGACCGCTTGTTGTTTCACTCCTGCTCGCCGCCTTCGCGTTCAAATCGTGTTACGAGCTGGCAACCGGCCACACGTTTTTTGTCGACAATGCCGCGTCCGGTTTCGTCCCGGTTCCGCTCGCTCACATTATCGGCGGCATTTGCGGGGCGATCGTCGGGCTCTTGCCGTTCGCACAATCGCGCCCGCCGATTACAATCGCGCGGACATGACTCGTCTGCAAACCGAACCCGACGGAACGGGAATCGTCCGCCTTGATCCGATGCTCGGCCCATACTCCGGGCAGCTGCGCGATCGCTACAACTATTACCGCCACGTAAAAAGCCGCATTGATCAGACCGGGGGCCTGCTCGGGCCGATCAGTCTGGGGCACAATCATTTCGGCTTCAACCGCGGCGAACTGTATGACAAGCCGGGCGTATGGTATCGCGAGTGGGCCCCGGGGGCGCTGCAGCTTCGACTCATCGGCGACTTCAACAACTGGGATCGTTTCGACTGCCCGCTCGTTCGCGATCAGTACGGCGTCTGGGCGATTTTTCTGCCGGATGACAAATACGCGAACAGGCTCGTACACGGATCGCGCGTGAAGGTGACGGTCGTCAAAGAGAGCAGCGAGTCGGTGGATCGAATTCCCGCGTACATCCGCCGATCGATCCAGGAGCCGGACAATCAGTTCATTGGACAATATTGGAATCCGCCGACGCCGTATGAATTTGAAAACGCGCGGCCCGCGGTGCAAGGCGGCCTGCGAATTTACGAAGCGCACGTCGGCATGGCGCAGGAAGATCGCAAGGTCGGCTCGTACAACGAATTCACCGCCAACATTCTGCCGCGCATCGCCAAGCTGGGTTACAACGCGATCCAGTTGATGGCCATCCAGGAACATCCTTATTACGGATCGTTCGGCTATCACGTGAGCAATTTTTTCGCGCCGTCATCTCGCTTCGGCACGCCGGAAGAACTGAAACATCTGATCGATGTCGCGCACGGACTGGGGCTGCGCGTGCTGCTCGACTTAGTGCATTCACATTCCGTGAAGAACACGCAGGAAGGGTTGAACCAATTCGACGGCACCGATCATCAGTACTTCCACGGCCCGCCACGCGGGATTCATTCGCTGTGGGATTCGATGCTGTTCGATTACAGCAAGTACGAGGTCCAAAGGTTCCTGTTGAGCAATTGCCGCTACTGGCTGGAAGACTTTCACTTCGATGGTTTTCGCTTCGACGGCGTGACCAGCATGATGTACCTCGATCACGGGATGGCCCGCACGTTCAACAGCTACGACGATTACTTCGGCGGCAATATCGATCGCGACGCCGTCGCATATCTTCAGCTCGCGAACACGCTGATTCACGATCTCGATACCGAAACGACGACGGTGGCCGAGGATGTCAGCGGCATGATCGGCATGGCCCGACCAGTTGATGAGGGCGGGATCGGTTTCGATTATCGCCTCGCGATGGGCGTGCCGGATTACTGGGTCAAGCTGCTCAAAGAACAGAAGGACGAAGAGTGGAACCTGGGCGCGCTCTGGCACACGCTGCTGAACCGGCGCGTTGGCGAGAAGCACGTCGGCTACGCCGAGTCGCACGATCAGGCACTGGTGGGCGACAAGACGCTCGCGTTCCGCATGATGGACGCGGCGATGTACTGGCAGATGGATCACAACAGCCAGTCGCACGTGATCGACCGCGGCGTCGCGCTGCACAAGATGATGCGGCTGGTCACGTTCTCACTTTCCGGCGAAGCGTACCTGAACTTCATGGGCAACGAGTTTGGCCACCCCGAGTGGATCGACTTTCCGCGCGAGGGAAACAACTTCAGTTACCAATACGCGCGACGCCAATGGTCGCTGGTCGATTCACAGTTCCTGCGATACCAGGGTCTGGCAAAATTCGATTCAGCGATGATGCACGTCGATGAGAGATTCGGTCTCCTGACCGATCCGTTCATCGAGCAACTGCACATCCACGAAGACCAAAAGCAGCTCATCTACCGCCGCGGGCCGCTAGTGTTCATATTCAATTTCCATCCGACGAACAGTTACAGCGACTGGCGAATCCCGGTGCCGGATCCGATCGATTATCAGATGATCCTAAGCACCGACAACAAAGACTTCGCCGGGCATGGTTTGGTGCAGGAGAACCAGCGTTTCGTCTGGCAACCGATCCCGACGCACGGGAGGAAGCAGAGCATTCAGGTATATGTCCCTGCGCGGAGCGCGATCGTGTTGGCGCCGGCGAATCGTCTCTCATAACGAGTGTCGGACTGGACAGTGCGAAGAGTGCACGCGACGTTTATGCGTGCGGTCGTCACCTGTATTCGCAACCGAGCTCGCGAGGTCGGCAATCGCTCCCGACGTCTGGTGCGAACGTTGCCAGCGGTGCTCGCCATCTTCATCGCGGCGCTATGGGTACGCAGTTATTTCGCCTTCGATGAGCTTGCATGCACTAAGCGTACGCGCCCCCCCACGGCGCGAATGATTCGATCCTCTATGTCGATCCGCCGCGAACGGATGCCCATGTCGCGACGTTTGACGCCTACCGCGGTAGATGGTCGATGCACCTCCGCAACTATCGATCAAACGGATGGATCGCTGAGCCATATGTTGCGCCGGGATCGCGACATTTCATTGACGTGGGCCGCGAGCGATCAGGATCAGTTCAAACCGCGCCCCTGGTTCCGCGAACTCATAAGATTCAGTTACAAGCGCCAGATCAGCGCTGGAGAAACCGCCTTTGACTTGACGGCGCCTTACTGGCTACCGCTGGTCGCGACAGCGATCCCGTTGATGGTGCGTGCGCTACGAGTACGCCGCCTCCGCACTATGCGGCGCTTCGGATTGTGCTTGTGTTGCGGCTATGACCTGCGAGCGTCGCCAGACCGCTGTCCGGAATGCGGCACCTGGCGCGAAGCGACGAGCGAAGCAAGCGCGCCGATGCGACAGCCGTTTCACGCGTGTGTGTATACTTCTCCGCAATGAAGTTGATCGACTTGGGACCACTCGGGTATCGCGACGCTTGGAAGCGTCAAGAGGACGCGCACGCCGAGGTGGTTGCGGGTGCGGAAGAACAATTGCTGCTGGTCGAGCACCCGCCTGTTATCACATTCGGTCGCCGCGCGGAGATCGCCGGGCAGAAGAATCTGATCACACCGCGGGAGATGCTTTCAATGCTCGGCGTTGAAATCATCCAATCCGATCGCGGTGGCGATGTCACGTTTCACGGGCCCGGACAAATCGTGGCGTATCCGATCGTTCGGCTGAACGATCACGGCTTAAGCGTGGGCGGGTTTGTGCGACGACTCGAAGAGACGGTCATCGCAACGCTCAAATCGTTCCATATTCCGGCACAGAAAGATGATTGCGCGATCGGCGTGTGGGCGCCGAATCCCGACGGCGCACTCGCCAAGATCTGCGCGCTCGGCGTACGCATTCGTCGCGGCGTTTCACTCCACGGCATCGCGCTGAACGTCACGATCGATCTCACGTATTTCAAGCTCATTATCCCGTGCGGACTAACCGGCCGAGCTGTGACGTCGATGAAACAACTGCTGGGCCACGCGACGCCGCCGATCGATCTCGTCAAGGCTCGGCTCGCCGAGCGGATGCTTGAAGCCTTCGGCGGTCGCGCCGCGACGCGATCGACGTGATACAACTATTCCGCTGTGAACGCATCCCGCCCGATACTTCAAACGACACCGTGGACGCCGATCATTCTGGCGGCGGCGCTCGCGATGAGCCTGCAACTGATCGCCACCGCGCGCTACGGCGCGGGGCTGTCGCCGGACTCTGCCGTCTATCTCCAATCCGCGCGCCAGCTCGCCAGCGGGAAAGGCTTCACGCAACTTTTCGCGGATCCGGGTCATCCGAACAAGGTTGTGCCGGTCACGTGGTTTCCGCCGGCTTATCCGGCGCTGCTGGCGCTGGGGATGAAGCTCGGGATCGATCCGATCCAAGTCGCGCGATACTCGGCCGCCGTGCTGCTCGGGTTGTACGTTGCATTGGCGACCACCGTGGTCTCGCGCGCGACGCGGTCGATGAAGATCACCGCCATCGCAGCGCTGACGATTTGCATCACGACAGATCAGCTCGAAGCGTTTTCATTCGCGCTTTCCGAACCCCTGTTCAATGTCGCGTTGCTGCTGGCGTTGATCGCGCTGGCGCGGTTCATCGAACGGCCCAGGACGATCCTGCTATTCGCGGCTGCGATCTGCGTCTCGATTGCAGGGATGACGCGGTACATCGGACTTATCCTCGCGCCGATGGGCGCGCTGATCCTCATCTTGTCGCAACCACGCATGCCGCCTGCGCGTCGCGCTGTCCAAGCGGGCCTGTTCTTCCTGGTCGCGATTGGCGCGAACATCGCCTGGTTCTTCCGCAACGCCGGCGCGGGTGGAACGTCAACCGGGCGAACGATCGAGTGGCACCCGGTCAACTGGTCACACGGCCAAGCGCTCGTCGCGGTGATGGGCCGATGGATCGCGCCGGAGTTTCTCGCGCCGCACGTGTGGTGGCTGATTGCGCTAATCGTCGCAATCATCGCGGTGTTCACGCCCGCCGCCGTAACGGAGCCGGAAGCCGTCGTACCTGCAAGACAACCGTCCAGCATTGCGCTCGTCTTCGGAGCGTTCGCGCCGACGTATCTTCTCGGACTGGCACTTTCAATCTCGTGGATCGACGCCGCAACACCGATTGATTATCGATTGCTGTCGCCATTGGTTGTCCCGCTGGTGGTGCTTGGCGCGATCGCGGTTCATCGATCGCGCGGGCGCGGGCGATTCGCGATGGTCGTGCCGATCATCGCGATCGCGATGCTCGCGACGAATCTGCTGCGCACGCCGTCGTGGGTGTGGAGCGCGAATCGCATCGGCGGGAGGTTGGCGTACGCGTCGATACGGTGGGAGAAGTCGCCCGTGATGCGGATTCTCCGCGACGTGCCGAGCGATCTGCCGATCTGGACAAACGTGCCCGATGCGACGTCGCTGCACGCGCGACGCGTGGACACGCTGATCCCATCCGGCTATTCGCGCGACGGCAAGCAGCCGCGCGAAGACTATCCGGCCGGCATCGAATCGCTGCGCGAATGGATCCTGAACAACGGCGGCGCCGTCGTGCTGTTCGAGGGCCCGCTGCGGCGCAGCATGCCCAAGGCGGCGGACCTGACTCGCGATCTGCACGAGCTCGTACGCATCGAATATCTCCCCGATGCGATCATCTGGGCGCACCCCTCGGCAGTGAAGTACTTTCCCGCGGCCCGGAATCCGCGCACAATCCCGGGTAGATGACGAGCCAACCCGCCCCCAAACCCGCAGCGCCTCGCAAATCGAAATCCACGCGCGACGTCAATACGCTGGACTACGAGCCGCGCGCCGACACCAAACGCATCTCCGACGATCTCGCCTACGTCGCGCCCATGGCCACGTTCCTCGCGTTCACGTGGATCGGCGGGCAGTGGAAATCGCTCTACCCGGCCAGCTACGTCGCCAAGGCGATCATCGTCGCGATCATGCTGTTCGCGTTCCGCAAGCACTACACGAAAATCCGCTGGAACCACTGGTGGCTGGGCGTGATCGTCGGCGTGATCGGCATCTTCCAGTGGATAGGAATGCAGCTTTGGCTCCAGAAGCATTTCGAGTTTTTCAAACCATCGCCCGATGTGTTCAACCCGTTCGACACCTTCGCCACGCCGGCCTTGCTGTGGTCGTTCATCTTGATCCGCATCGCCAGCGCGACGCTGGTCGTGCCAGTGATGGAAGAGCTGTTCTGGCGAGATTACCTCTGGCGATACATCCTCGCGCCAAACGATTTCAAGCTCGCCAAAGTTGGTGAGCGAAACTGGATGCCCTTCGTCATCGTCAGTGGCGCCTTCGCGCTGGTCCATGGCAACTGGTGGCTGACCGCCATCGTCTGGGCGGTGATGATCGGCGCCCTGCTGGTGTACACGAAGAGCCTGGGCGCGTGCATCATCGCCCACGGCGTGACTAACCTTCTGCTGGCGCTGTACGTGCTGAGAACGAAGGATTGGGCGTTCTGGTAAGCCCGGACTTGTTGCAATGTTGGACGAGGTCAACCGCATGGAATTCAAACCTACCGAAGACAGTGAGCAGTTCATCGAATCCAAGATTCACTCGGGTCAGTACAAGTCCGCCGATGGAGTTGTGAACGCGGCGCTTTCGCTGCTCCGCGATCAGGAAGAATTGTCTGGCTCCGATCTCGATGAACTTCGATCGGAGATCAACAAGGGACTTGAACAATCCCGAGCCGGGCAAAGCATGCCGCTCGACATGGGTTCGATTCGCGCGGAAATCCGCCGACGACGCGATCAGCGGAAAACTGCCTGATGCTCGCGCGCGTGCTTATCACGCCCGTAGCATCGCTCGATTTGGTCGAGTTCGGCCTTTACATCGCGGAAGACAGTCCAACAGATTCGGAAAGATTCCTCGCCAAATTAGAGGATGCAATGGGGCGACTCGCGGAATTTCCGGGCATGGGTCAGATGCGCAGTGAACTGTCACCGGATCTCCGCAGCTTCCCACTAGGCAACTACCTCATCTTCTACTTGCGTCTAAATGACGGGATAACAGTCATTCGTGTCCTACACGGCGCCGGGGATATTCGTAGGCTGTTTCGGCGGTCGTGATCGACAGCTAGCGCACGCGTATGATTGAACCAAATGTCTCCTCGCCGCCTGTATCTAGACAATGCCGCTACCAGCTTTCCGAAACCTCGGACGGTGCTAGAGGCGATGAATCGGTACGCGATGGAGCTCGGCGCCAGCGCCGGGCGTGGGGCGTACGTCGAGGCGATCGAAAGTGGGAAGCTGATCGAGACTTGCCGGCGTCGGTTAAATCAGTTGTTCAACGGTGGTGTGGCGAATCAGTTTGTGTTCACGCTCAACTGCACCGAAGCGCTCAACCTCGCGATCAAGGGGTTGATCGATCCGCGCGACGTCGGGAAAAATGGGGGTCACGCGATTTGCACCGCGATCGATCACAACTCAATTCTGCGGCCGCTCACGGCGCTCGTCGAGCGCGGGTGGATTGAATCGCAGACGCGCATGCCGGTGGACGCCAAGACGGGGTTGGTTGATCCCGACGATATTCGTCGCGCGATTCGGCCGGACACGAAGTTGATCGCGATCACACATGTGAGCAACGTGACCGGCACGGTTCAGCCGATCCGGGAGATCGGCGCGATCGCGCGCGAGCGCGGGATTCCGTTCATCGTCGACGCCGCGCAGTCGGCGGGGCATTTGCCGATCGATCTGGCGGTCGATCACATCGACCTGCTGGCGGCGCCGGGGCACAAGGGCTTGCTTGGTCCGCTGGGCACCGGGTTCTTGTACATCCGGCCCGGCCTCGAGACGAGGCTGATGCCGCTGGTTGAAGGCGGCACCGGGTCGATCAGTGAGGAGCCGCGGCAGCCCGAGTTCATGCCGGACCGATTCGAGTCCGGCAGTCACAACGCGATCGGAATCGCGGGGTTGTCTGAAGGCGTGAAGTGGATTCGCGATCAGGGCATCGAGCGCGTCGCGGCGCATGAGATGGATCTGGTGCGATCGT
The DNA here is from genome assembly GCA_014380825.1 of Phycisphaerae bacterium. Next base: position 8,156 of record JACMJD010000360.1, read on the forward strand.
TTCTCGAAGGCATGGGCGACATCGAAGGCCTGACGTATTTCGGGCCGCAGGGGGTGAAGAATCGCACGGGCGTGTTCAGCGTTCGGATCGACGGGATCGCGCCGCACGAATTGTCGGCGATCCTCGAGGCGCACTACGGCATCCTCACGCGATCCGGTTTGCACTGTGCGCCGTTCGCGCACGAGACCATCGGCACGCTCGAAACCGGCGGCACGACGCGATTCAGCTTCGGGCCGTTCCTCGTGCTACAAGACATTAAGTTCGTGACGGATGCGGTCGCGGAGATCGCGGGCAGAAATGCGGAATGCGGAATGCAGAACGCAGACTCAAAAGCGCAGAACTGAATATTCATTCTGCATTCTGGCTTGATTCAGCAATAAACTTCAAGCGAAAGGGGATACGGAATGAGATCAGGCCGCACGAGGTGGAGCTTGCGTAGCCGGATGCCGTAGTTCTGTCCGACGGCTGCGATGGCGCCGTCGCGATCGGCTTGCCCGCTGCTCGGCGCGTCGCCTCGAAGCGTGGCCGCACTGGTCGCGAAGATCAGGGTGAGCAACGTGGTTCGAATGATGCGGTTGACCGTATGGGCACACATCTGGACGACTACTTTCCGGCGTGGAAAAGTGCAGCGGCCATCCGGACTTCCGACGGTCGTTTGCACTGATCAAGAAACTATCACCGACCGGGGCGACTACCAACGGAAAACGCCCCATACGACAGGCGCAGGGGACGTTGGGCGCTCGCCTGCGCGGTCTATGCGGTTCGATTGGTGGGGGATGCAAATCGCCTGCCGGACTGGGAAATCTGGCACGCTTGTAATGCCGCGGCGAAGTTGCAATGCGGGAATCAAATTGCCGAGGCCGGATCGGACGGGGAGTAGTCGGAAGCTGCATTCGGGTCGTTTGGGACGCCGTCCGCGGCGGCGTCAGCTTTCTGCGCCGATTCGGCCACACTCTTGCCCGCCATCGCGGCACTGAACGCACTGGACAGCGCCGGGCCGAGATATCGAATGGCTTCGGTTCCGATAATACTGAGGAAGCTGCGGTTTTTGGTTTTCTCGGTCTTGGCGCCGGGGTCGATCGATTCTTGCACGCGGTCTTTTTCCCGCTCGCGTTCGCGCTTCGACTGGCCGGTCAGGGCGTCCTGGATCTTCTCGAGCTTCTTCATCATCTGCTCGTCACGTGATGGCACGATCTGCGTGGCCGCGACGAACCCGCTCACGGCGGCCGTCGCCAGCGCGATCCACGGATGCGAAGCCGCCCAGGCGCGCGGATCGACACCGTGGGCCAAGTCTTTGGTTGCTTGCGTGAATGCGGCGCTCATCGCCGCTTTGGCGCGTTCGGCTTCGGTCTGGAGGAATTTCGTCTCGTCGGGTTTGGCATCGTGGTCGGATTTGTGCGCGCCGTTGTGCTTGTCATCCGTTGATGACTCGTACGTTTTCCGCTGCGGCGCGAAGCGCGGTTCAACCCGCGGCGACGTCTGCTGTCCCGCTCGATACGTTGGCGGTGGTGACGTCGTGCCCGTACCGACGGCGCTGTTCGTTGTGTCTGGTCTCATACTTCTGCACCGTTTTATCGCGCGACGCGCGCATTGCACTACGGATCAACAGGTAAACGCCGACGTTTGCGGCGATGATTACCAACAGTCCCACGATGATCTGTCCGAGCCAGACTTTTGCCGGATCGAACAGATTCCCGATCCCGGTGGCAATGCCATTCGTCAGCAGGACCGCCGCCGTGATGAGCACGCCCGCGCCGGTGATGCCGGCGATCACGAAGAACCCGATCATCATCACCGCGCGACGGAACGAAAGCTTCGTCGCATCGACCTTAGCGGCGAGGAAGTTACTGGCGTATTCCTTGGCCTCGCCTAAGTGTCGGGCGGCGTCGCGTAGCGCGTCCATTGGGGAATCAGCATCACCGTCGGCGGGCTGCGATCCCTCGCGAGTGGTTTGCGAATCCATGAGGTGGCCTTACCCAGCGTTGTTCGCAACGGCGGTCGACGCGTGTCATCCACAACAGGTCATCCTGAGGTACCCCGAAGGATCTCGGGCTGCGAGAATCGTTCGGCTCTCCAGATCCTTCAGAGTACCTCAGGATGACAATGTCTTTAGGATGACAATGGCTTTGCGATTCCTTTAGCTGCGCTTCCACAGGATACCCAGGAGCATCCCGACGCCGGCGGCGATCAGGATCGACTGGATCGGCTTTTCCTGGACGTACGTTTCTATGCTCTGCTCCCATTCCTGGGCGCGCTCGCGTCCTTCCTGGAAATATTCCGTGGCCTGGTTGCGTAGGTTGGTGTACTGCTCGGTGGCCGCATCGCGAACCTGGCCGCCCATATCGCGGATGTTTTCCTTGACCTGCTGCGCGGTCTCACGAACGTTCGCGCCAGCACCGCCGCCTGGATTGGATTCTGATCGAGACATTTTGCGTTCTCCTTTATGGTTCGACTTTGTCACCTTTTGCTCCGTATGCACATCTAGTGCCAATCAATTGGTTCGATTGTAAATCGCCCAAGTCGCCCATCGTAGCGCATAAAATCGGGCACCATGAGGAAAAGGCGGAGACGAAGCGACGTGCGATTTGAGGGAAGGATTGTCAGGGTTGCAGGTTATGCCTGCCGAATCGGTTAGCGATACGCGTCGAGAATCTTTTGAATCACCGCCGACGTGCTTCGGCCGTCGATCAGGGGCGCCAGCGCGACGCGTCCGCCGGACGCTTCGACGATGTCCCAGCCGACGACTTCTTCCTTCTTGTAGTCCTCGCCCTTCACCAGCACGTCCGGCTTAATCGCGTGAATCAGATCCAGCGGCGTGTCTTCGTCAAACCGGACGATGTAATCGATGCTCTCCAGCTCTTCGAGGACACCGACCCGATCATCTTCAGTAATGACCGGCCGCTTTTCACCTTTCAAGCGGCGGATGCTGCCGTCGGTGTTCACGCCCACCACCAGTAGATCGCCCTGACTCTTGGCCCATTGGAAGTATTTCACATGACCCAGATGGATGATGTCGAAACAGCCATTCGTGAAGACGATCTTGCGACCGGTAGCGCGGTGCATCGCCAGCTCGGGCAGTAGCTTTTCGCGCGTGCGTTCCTTGCCGGCCTCATCGTGGCGCTCGCTCATCAGGTCGTGAATGATCTCCGTCGGCGTGATCGGCACGCAGCCGAGGCGCTCGACCTCAAGCCCGCCCGCAACGTTCGCCAGCGCTACCGCATCGTGCCACCCCGCGCCAGCGGCACGAGCAACGCACAGCGCCACCAGAACCATGTCGCCCGCGCCGGTCGCGTCCGCGACCTGTCGCGCGCGGGATGTCAGCAACTCGCGCGTCCCATCTTTCGTCGCGAGATACGCGCCGCCGTCATTCAATGTGATTACGACCGCTTCGAGCTGGAGATTATCGAGAAGCTTCTCGGCTGCGGACTTCAGTCCGCTGGTCTCCCCGGATTTCCCGCGCGTCGAAATTCCCGTGGCCCGTTCCGACTCCGGGCGATTCAGTTTCAACACCGTCGCGCCGCGATATTTCTGATACTCCGCCGCGCTCAATCGCGCCGGGTCGACGAAGACGGGAATTTGCCTGGATCGCGCATGCGCGATCAGCTTCGTACAGACATCGCTCGTCAGCACGCCCTTGTTGTAATCCTCGAGGCAAAGCAGTTCGGCGCCGTCCATCGCCGCGATCCCGCGGGCGATGACCTGATCCAAAGTCGGCTGATCGCAAGGCCCGGAATCTTCGATATCCAGGCGGATCATCTGCTGCGGCGTCTTGTCTTCGCTCGATCCGAGGAGCCTCGTCTTCGTCACGGTAGGCCGGCCGTTGCAGACGACCAGACCGTCGACGTTCGCGCCCGATTCGCTCAGGCGGCGCCGCAACTCTTCGCCGCCGGGATCATTCCCGATCACGCCCACCGCGTTGACCTTCGTCCCCAGCGCCGCCAGGGCCGCGTGGACAAACCCCGCGCCGCCGAGTCGTTGTTCTTCATGATGAAACCGCAAGATCGGAATCGGCCCCTCCGGGCTGATCCGCTCGGTCCGGCCAAAGATGTACCGGTCGATCATGAAATCGCCCACCAGGGCGATGCGGTGCCCCGGCATCTTCTCAACCCAATCGATCAGACGCGTCGACATGCCGACATTGTATCGATCAGCCGTTGCTGCGACACTTCATGGGGGAACTGATATGTCCGGGTTGATTGATGGAAAATTCCAGTGCGATGCATGCGGCAAAACGTTCGCATGGAAACCGCAGTTGGCCGGCAAGCGCGCCAAGTGCAAGTGCGGCGCGGAGGTGGTCATTCCGAAGGCGCAATGTGCCGCGCCGGAAGAGCCCGCCGATTTGTACGACTTCGCCGAGAAGGATCCACCGCTGGCGCCGACGGTCGCGCCACCCATGGTTCATGCCAGCGCGACTTCGAGCCCGCGCTCGGTATCGTATCGTTCCGCGCCGACCGCTGACGATCAGCGACGCGATCGATTCTCGACCGACAACCTCACGCACCCGCCGCGCGATGTATACATTCCGACCGGGCTGCTCGCCGCCGCTTTGCTTGGGCTGATCGCGTGGGTCGGCGTGGCGATGGGCGGCGGGCCGGTCAGCGTGGTATTCGTCTCGCTGATCTTCTCGTTCGTCACTCTCATCAAGATGGGGGTGCTGATCGCGCTGGCAATGTTGATCGCGCCGCGTGTGGGAATCAGCTTCGGCACGTTCTGGAGCGGCGTTCTGAAATTCGCAGCGATCATTCTTGTCACCGACGTGGTTCTGTTGTGGGTGCAGGAGTGGATCGAAGCGGCCGGCGGAATGCCTTCGGGCCGGCGGGGCGGACGAGTGCTGATGATCCAGCTCGTGCTGACGGCCGCTATCATCAGCGCGCTGTCGCACTACCTGTTTGACATGGATGGCGAGGAGACCGGCATGTTCGCGCTGCCGTTCGCGATCGTGTCGTGGTTGTGCGGGTTGGTGGTGATGATCCTCATGACAGCGATGCTCGAAGCGCTATTGCGGCCTGTGGCGGCACCGACTCCCACGCCAGCGCCGGTCGTAACTCCGCCTGCGTCTGCGCCCTCATCGCCGCGACGTCCGCCGCCGCCGTCGGTGCAAACCCGCGAGACGTCAGGTGATCGCCAGATCGCGCAGCGGATCAAGGCAGATAACGTTCAAATCCGCGAAGGCCGGGAACACGAAGAGCGATTTGGTCGTGACAAGACACGGCTCGTCGGCCGCTTCTACAAAGCTGGCGCCAAGCGCGTTTACATCGAGATGGTCATCGACAAGCGTCTGGTCCCGGGGAAGGCGTACATCGAACTACCCCCCGAAATCGACCCACGCAACGCGTGCTTGAAAGAGTACGCGGCGTTCTGCCGAGAGAATCAAGTCAAACCTGACCCAAGTGCGATGAAAGACGATGGGCAACGATTTCTTGTGATCGACCTGACAACGTCGCCAAACCACACCCGCGGCCGATGAGAGCAAAGTGGATCCGGAAACAATTGGCTGGCGGGACCGTCTATCTTGTGGTGTCCGGGAATCGCGACATTGCGTACAATGATCCGACTCGACGACGAGGTCATGCACCATGAGCCGACTCGATCAACACGTCTCGACCGTTCAGAACAAGCTCGCGCTGGGCAAGTTCGTCAACGCGATGGTGTGGACGAACGCCATCTTCGCGCTGGTCGTGTGGATCGCGATCCTGGTTGATCGACTGCTCTGGCTGCGCTTGCCGCACTGGCACATCTGGTTCTGGTCGGGCGTCGGCGCGGCCGCTGTTGCAGCGCTCAGTTATGCGATCTGGCGACGGCCGGATTCTTACGAGGCGGCGGTCAAGATTGATGATGTCCTGAATACCAAAGACAAGTTCGCCACCGCGCTGCACGTGCGGAACGTAAACGATCCGTTCGCGCACGCCGCGCTGCTCGATGCCGAGCGCACGGCGGACAGCGTCAGTCTGCACAAGAAGTTTCCGCTCACCACGCCGCGAAAGTTGTATGTGCCGATCGCGATCGTTGTGATCGCGCTGCTCACGCATTTGAAGCTTCAGCCGATGGATGTCTTCGGTCGCAAGGCGGCCGCGCAGAAGCAGATCGAAGCACAGGCGAAAGTCGACAAGGCGACGACGACTTTGCAGAACGCGCTGGCCGTCGTTGCGGCGGTGCCACCGGCGCTGAAGGACAACGAGCAGATCAAGCTCGCCAAGGAAGGTCTGCTCAACCAGCTCAATCAATCGATAAAAGATCCCGCCCGCGCCGAGCGCACGGCGGCCAAGGCGCTGCAGGATGTGAGTGAGGCGATCAAGGAACAGATCAAGCAGAATCAGAAATACGCCGAGGCGCAGAATGAAGCGAAGATGCTCCGCAATCTTCAGGTGCCGATGGATGAAAAAGGTCCGGTGGCCGAGGCGCAGCGCGAGCTGGCGAAAGGGAACTTCAGCGAGGCCGTGAGCGAGCTGAACAAGGTGGCGGAGAACTTCGACAAGATGTCGAAGAAAGATCAGGACAAAGCCGCCGAGCAGATGCAGAACATGGCTAACCAGCTCAAGCAGATGGCCAACAATCCGCAGCAGAAACAGCAGATGCAGCAACAGTTGCAGCAGGCGGGCATGAATCAAAAGCAGGCCGAGCAAGCGGTCGACCAGATGCAGAAGGCCGCAAATGGTGACAAGCAAGCGCAGCAGCAGCTTCAGCAAATGGCCCAGCAGGCGATGAAGCAGATGAACAACGGGGACGGCCCGAATCAGCAGCAACAGCAGGCCATGCAGCAAGCGATGCAACAGGCGCAAGCACAGCAGAACGCGCAGCAGAACGCCCAGAACATGCAGCAAGCCGCCCAGCAGATGGCCAAGGCGATGCAGCAGATGGCGCAACAGGAGCAGCAACAGCAAGGTCAGCAAGCGCAACAGGGACAGAAGGGCCAGCAGGGACAAAATCAGCAGCAGCAACAACAGCAACAACAGGCCGGTGGCCAGCAGGCGCAGCAGCAGATGGCTCAGGGCCTGCAGGGCATGCAACAGCAGATGCAGCAGATGCAGGCGGCCGCGCAGGATGCGCAACAGATCGCCGGCGCTCAGCAGGCGGCGCAGAACGCCGCGCAGCAGGCGATGGACGCGATGAACGGCAAGCAAGGTCAGAACGGTCAACAGCAGGGCCAAGGCAATTGGCAAGGCCAAGGCCAGCGTCAAGGCGGCGGCGATCCGAACCAACCCTGGGGCGGCCAACCCAACGACGGCATGGCCCAGAACAACGGCGGCCAAGGCGCGGGCGACCGCAGCGGCAAGCAACAGGCGCCGTATCAAATCAAGCCGGAGATGTCGCCCAGCATCGACGACGAGAAGGGCAAGATCCTCGCGAGCACGCTGGTCAAAGGTGCCGCTCTGAAGGGCGAAAGCAAAGAGCAGTTGAAGGAAGTCGTCGAAAGCGCAATCAAGAACCAGGCGGACGAAATCGACCAGGATCGCGTATCACGACAGGCCCAGCGCGTCGTGCGCGACTATTTCAGCTCCATCCAAAACGACGCCGCCACCGCCGCCGCGGGTGCGGCGGCGCCGACCACCGCGCCATCCAAATAGATTTGAACCGCAGATGAACGCAGATGGACACAGATTGATTTTGCATTTTTTCAATCTGCGTTCATCTGCGTTCATCTGCGGGTCCATCACTCTGTTTCTGAGTTTGATCAGCGGCTGCGAGCGGAGCGATGCGAATCGATCGGTCGTCCTGTATACCAGCATCGATCAACCGATCGCCGCGCCGATCGTGCGGGAGTTCGAGAAGCGGACCGGCATTCGCGTCACGCTGGTGACCGACACCGAAGCGACCAAGTCCGTCGGCTTGGCCGAGAAACTCCGGGCGGAAAAGTCGAATCCGCAGGCGGATGTCTGGTGGAGCAACGAGCCGTTTCACACGATCAACCTGGCCGAGGAGGGGCTGTTCGTCGTCTGCGGCGCGCCCGAGCAACATGACGTACCGACTCAGTTTATCGCCAAGAATGAGCAGTGGGCCGTCAATGGTTTTCGCGTGCGCGTGCTCGCGACGGCGGGCGATCGTGTGCACAGGCTGGACGACCTGCTCGATCCGAGATATCGCGATAAGGTCGCGATCGCGCGGCCCAGTGCCGGTACGACCGGCGGGCACGTGGCCGCGCTGTACGCTGCCTGGGGCGATCAACGCGCCGATGAGTTTTTCCGAAAACTTCGTGGCAACGGCGTGAACCTGCTCGGGGGGAACGGTCCGGTCGCCGAAGCCGTCGGCGCAGGACGGATGCAGATCGGCCTGACCGACAACGACGACGTGCAGGCCGCGCGTGACAACGGCGGGAAAATCGACCCGGTTCTGCCGGATCAGCAATCGCTCGGCACGCTGATCGTTCCGACCACTATCGCGATGGTCGCGGATCGCAAGAGCGACCGTGATGCTGCGGAGAAACTCATCGCGTACCTCGCGTCGCGCGAGGTTGAACAGAAGTTGATCGACGCGAAGTTCGCGTACGGGTCCATTCGCTCGCCCAGCGTGAAGGCAATGGATGTCGACTACGTCGCGGTGGCAAAGAAGATGCCCGAGGCCGTTCGTCGCGCGACGGCGATTCTTGACGGGCGCCAATGAATGGTTTGACAGTGGCATGGGCGTCTCGCCCGTGCATTCGCGGCTCGAGCCGCACGCGCACGGGCAAGACGCCCATGCCACGATGATGCAAGCAACTGCCCCTCAACAGCGCGATCGCGGACGAATCGCTTCCGCGAGCATCGTGTGGCTGATCGTTGGCCTGTGCTGCATCGCGCCGATCGTGTGGATCGTGGTTCAACTGATCGCCAACCCGACTGCGATGTCCGAACTGCGGCTCGATCCGTTCCGGATCAAGCTCATCGCAAGAACGATCGCCTACAACGGCGCGGCCGCGATCGTCGCGACGCTGCTCGCGGTCCCGGCCGCGATCGTGATCGGACGCGGGCGCGGGATCTTCGCGGCGGCGCTGTGGCTGATCTTGCCCATCGCGCTGCTGCTGCCGTCGCTGACGTTCGCGTATGGGTGGAGCCAGTCGATTCGCCTGCTCGACGCCTGGCTGAAGGCGCACACAAGTCAGGATTGGCTGCGAAGACTGCTCGAGTTCGAGCCCGGCGAATATTGCGATGTCGCGCGATGCGTCTGGTCCTTGGCGACGTGGCTTTTCCCGGTGCCGGCGATTGTGATGGGCCTGAGCCTGCGGCGCGTGGATACGAGTCTCCAACAGCAGGCGCAGCTCGACGGCGTGCTGTGGCGTGTGACCGCGCGACAGATCCTCGGTCCGGCGCTGGCATCGATGGCGATCGTCGCGGTGCTCGCGATGCAGGAGTTCGCCGTGTACGAACCGACCGGCATCAGTGTGATCGCAACCGAGACGCGGATGGTGTTCGAGACCGGCGCGTTCAGCTCGACGGATAATCTGATTACGCAACGACTGGTTGGCGCCCCGCAGACATCCACTCCGGGTGACCAGCGCGCTCGCGCAGCGGCGGCGGTTGCGACTTCGGTGCCCATGCTCATTGTGATCGGCGTGCTCTCGATCATCGCAGCGATCGGCGCGCGAAAGCTCACTGCGGCAGATGCGATCGAAAGCGGCGCTTGGCCCGCGTCGCTGAATGCTCGACGCCGCGTGACCGTCGCTGCGTGGGCGATCGCGCTGCTCGCGATCGCCGTGCCGATTGTCTCGCTTTGCCTGTCGCTCAAGCG
>JACMJD010000361.1 GCA_014380825.1 Phycisphaerae bacterium
ATGATGATCACGACGTACGGCAGCTTCTTCGGAATTTTCGCTTCCTCTTCCGGCGAAGTCGGCTTGAAGCGTTCGATCAATTCTTCCTGCGAGAGCGAGTTGTATCCCTTGATGTTCCGCACGCCCGCTTCGGCCAGGAGATCGTAGCGCTCGTCCATCTTTTCGCACGCCCATTCCAGCACGCTGCACGCGCGCGGCGCTTCGTTGATCACCGGGCACATCAGGTGCGGCACTTCCTTGAACGGCGCCATTTCCACGACCTTCGGGTCGATCAAAATCATCTTCACGACGTCGGGCCGCTGAAGATACATGATCGACATGATGATCGTGTTGATGCACACCGACTTGCCCGAGCCGGTGGTGCCGGCGATCAGGCAGTGGGGCATCTTCGTCAGGTCGGTGATCAGCGGCTCGCCCGATGCGTCTTTGCCGAGGAACAGCGGGACCATCATGTCCTGCGCGGCCGCTTCCGGGGCGAGCTGGAGCAGTTCCTTCAGGCGGACTTTCTCTTTCTCGTCGTTGGGCACTTCGATGCCGACCGTGTTTTTTCCGGGCACCGGCGCGACGATTCGGATCGTCTCGGCCTTGAGCGCGCGCTGGATGTCGTTGCTCAGCGCGGTGACCGCGCTGACTTTGATTCCCGGCGCCAGGCTGATCTCGTACATCGTGATGACCGGCCCGGTGTCGATCTCGACGACTTGCGCTTCGATGCCGAATTCTTTCAGCGCCTGCTCGAGAATCGCCGCCTTCTCGCGGACGAATTTCTCCTGCGACGCGGCGTAGCCGTGCTCGGCCTCATCCAGCAGATCCCAACTCGGCAGATGATATTCGCCCAGTTCCTTCGGCTTCTGCACGGGCGAAACCTGTCGCGGCTTAATGCTGTTGGGCAGACGAACGATGATGTCCTTACGAATGACCGGCGGCTCGATCTGCCTGGGGATCGCGCTTTCTTCGGGCGACGGAATCGTCGCCGCTTCCGATGGGCCCGGATCGTGATCGCCAAGCGCCGCATCAGACGCAGCCACGTGTAGCTCGTCGTTGTCGTACTTCAGTTCGATCGGTTTCTCGTCCGCCTGCTTCGTGCGCTTCAACATCACCGGCGGCTTGATCGGCTCATCATCGTCCTCGTCAATCTGGCGCGGCTTCGCCGCTTGCGTTTTCGCGGCGTCCCTCGTCACGAACTTCGGCAGCGACGGAAGCGTCGGCAGGGTGGGGAAGCGGAAGTTGAACTTCATCGCCGGCGCGTGCTGCCTCATATGCGCGTAGGTCGCCACGACCACGCCGGGCGTGCGAAGCACCAGATCATCCGCGACCAGCAGCATGCCGATCAGCATGGCCGTCAGCAGGATCAGACGCGTGCCGACGGTGTTGAAATGCGACTGGAGAAACGTCGACGTCACGATCCCGAGAATCCCGCCGTGGCCTTCGGGGAATCCGTTGAACGATCCGGGCTTGAGATTATGAATGACCGCCGCGAACGCGATCGAGAGCAGCAGCAGTCCGGCCGCGCGCAGCCACAGATCGCCGACGCGGTTTTTGAAGATCACCAGCGCCAGACAAACGCCGCTGAAGAACAGCACGGGAAACACGCCCTGACCGATCGCCACGAACGAGTAGTAAGCCACGAACGCGCCCGCCGCGCCGCAGAGATTTCCGATCGGCGGATACGGATGTACCGTGTGGCTAGGCCAATCGGTCGGATGAAAGCTCGCCAGCGCGAGCATCAGAAAACACCACGCGCCGATGGCCAGCGCGACGAATGATTGGCGGATGATGTGGGATCGTTCCATGGATTAGTTGACAGTTTTCAGTTGCCAGTTGTCAGTAAATGCCTTCGCTGGCAACTGATGACTGGCAACTGGCAACTCCTCTTCAATGTCCCGTATGCCCGAACCCGCGTTCACCGCGGGCGGTTCGGTCTAAACTTTTCACTTCGACGATCTTCACCTTCGGCACCGGCAGGATCAGCATCTGGGCGATGCGCATGCCGCGCTCGATCGTGAACTTCTTTCGGCCAAGGTTGATCAGTGGCACCTGCACTTCGCCGCGATAGTCGCTGTCGATCGTGCCGGGCGCGTTCGCCATCGTGATGCCGAACTTGCTGGCCAATCCACTTCGGGGCCGTACTTGCGCTTCGAAACCCTTCGGCACGGCGATCGCGAACCCGCAAGGCACCAGCGCGATATCGCCCGGCTTGAGCGTCATCGGTTTGTCCACCGCCGCCGGCAGATCAAATCCCGCCGCCTGCGCCGTCATCCGCGCCGGCAGAGGCAGCCCGTGCCCGCCGGACGCGAGACGCTTGATCTTCACAGTTATCGGACGTGGCAGCGGCTCACCTCCAGCGAAAACAGATCGCGCACCGAGGTGGATTTATCGGCAAAGGGAAGGTTCGATGATCAGAAAGCGACGGGAACGGACTTGCCGTGGGTTTGAGTCAGCTCGTCAACCTTCGTCCAGCCCGACAAGACGGTGCGCTGCGGGTTCGATTTTGAGCGAGCGAATGCACGCGGCATCGCGTGCACATGGATCGCACGGCCAGCACTCGCCCTCACCTCCCCGACGACGCCTGCCCCGCAACGACGCTGCCGGCGAGTTGACAAAGCCGCATCATCAGCATCCATTTAGCCAATGGGCAGCGACTCTTGGAAAGACGCACTTCTGAGCTCTGGCCTTCCCTTTGAGAACGATGTCGCTCGATATCTTGACGAGAAGGAGTGCATCACGGGTTTTGAATCCACATACCTAAGGCCCGATGAGAACAAACTGCAGCGGCAATTCTCGTTCGATATTCATGCCTCGTACGTGAAACCGCCAAATTTCGTCACGCTAATGGTGGAGTGTAAGTACCGTCATCCTACGGTTAAGTGGGTATTTATCCCTCGTGAGTATGGGGGGCACGACGAGCTCTACCCCAACACGTTCCTACATACGCAAGACGACTTCGCGCCAGACACGTTTCCGTTCGGTGGATCATTCCCACGTCAACTTGCCCCCGCTTGTTCAAAGGGGATTGAACTTACGTCGAACGGACCGAACCAAAAATCAATCGCGCAAGCGGTCGCGCAACTTACATATGCGTTCGGCCAGCAGGTCACGGACTCGATTGAGCACCAAGTTCTTCCGTTGCTGCCAGAGCGACTCCTCTTTCACGTCGTGCCGATCATCGCAACAACCGCACCGCTTTTTCGTCTGAAGGAGGATATCACACTTGAAGCAATTCGCGGTGCTGATTCACTTGCGACATTAACAACCGCGGAGAGTTGCGTAGTGCTTCGTCATACACCTGGCGTCGAACTGATCGAGCACAATGCACGAGCTTTCGACCGACTTTACCGAGAGCACAAGAAGGAGCTTATGGCAGCATACACGCGTTCTTCACAGGACGTAGCAACGAGGTTGTCGATCATGTCGCAAGTGGACTGTCCTGGTGCGATCGTGGTGATCAGTGTCGCGCACGGTTGGGATGCATTCGATCGATTCTTCGAATATGTGAAAGAAGTCCTGAACCCCTCTGATGCACTTTGGGGGGAAATCCGTGCAGAGCACGAGAAATTCAAGAAGATCACAGAAACGATTGAGAGAGCGGCGCGAGAGCGAAAAGCTAAAGGGGAGGTCGACTACCCGGGCAAACAAGGCGGCTGACCTTGGGGCAGACAAAGGAGGCAGACAAAGGGGTCATCCTGATCTATCTGCCCGGTTGGGATCGGAAGTGGTGACATCCTGGACGTAACCGTTCCTCGACTACGAATTCCCCGTTTAGCCCCGCCGCTTGCGGCGGGTGATTTCTTGACCATCGGAAAAACCGGAACCCGCCGCAAGCGGCGGGGCTAAACGCAAGCATTGTCGTGGGGCGCTTGTTGCAAGCGCCGTCCGTGCTGGGGGTTGGGAGAAATCGCGATTTTGGCCGCTTTTACTGGGGTTTTGACGTAGAGTGCTTGTGCCGCCACGCGGTCTGCCTGGTGTTCGCGGCGACAGGTGTCATGGTGTGGGGGTTGCTCGCTCGCCAACGATCCAACGGCGGGTGCGATTCAAATTCTCGCAATTTCCAACGGTGGATTTCGCCTCGCTTTAGACTTTGTGAAATCGCGCGGGCAAAGCCAAAGAGCCAAAGACGATGCCGCGACGGAAGTGTCGGCCGGGCCGGGGGATGGGGAACAAACGGAAGGAGGCGCGACGGGAAAATGCGATCGAATGTAGCAGAACGAACCCATGCGTTTGGGTCCCGAACCGACGGCTCGGCGGTGGTTAGCCGATGGCGCGACGATGCTACGCAGCGGTCAGGCGGGGGTCAGCGAATGGTTGGCCGACGCGACGGCGGAGCCGGCGCGGGAAGCCGGCGCGGGGAGCCGGCGCGGGCGGATCAGAATGTCCACGTCACCGACGCGTAGAGGAAATCCACGTCCTTGGCCGCGCCGGTTTGGCTTAGGAAATCGCCGGTAAAGAAATGGGCGTAGCCGATGTAGGCGCTCAGGTGCCGGTCGATTTGCCAGTTCAGGACGATGTCGAATTCGTTGCCGACGTACGCGGCGTCACTTCCGTTGTCAGCTCGGACAACTCCGTTGGCCAAGTTGTACATCGCGTCGTCGGTGTTCTGCCGCAAGAAGGTGTGGTGGGCGGTAAAGAGAGTGAGACTTTCCGTGAGGTGGAAGTCCAGGCCCACGTGGGCGTCGATGATGTTGGTGCGACCAAAGAGATAGAGATGGCCCAGGTACGTGTACGTGGGCGGGAAAAGTTGGTTGAAGCGACCGGTGCCGTCGGCTGAACCGCTGGCGATGTCGAGGCCCACCGAGGCGCGCGGGGTGAACGTTAGGCCCTCGAATGTATAGCCGAGTTCGGTGGCGAGGGACCAGGCGTTCAGCGAGTCGTCATCGACGTCGCCGAATTGGTAGTCGGCTTCGACGTCGAAATCGATCGGCTTAGGTTTGCTGTGGAAGCGTGCGCCGACCGTGTAAGTATTCCTATCGACGCCGGCCGTCGAGTCGTCCGACTGGTTGAGCGACAGGAAATACAGATCGAGTTTCGTGTCGCCGTTTGGAATCACATCCGGCAACGCCGTGACGTTGTACACGCCGGCGAACACGGTGCCGGGTTCGTCGTTGTCCCATTGGTTTTGTTCGATGATCACCGGCCGAGTGAGGAATATTTCGAACGTGTCGTTCGGGATCGAGACGGAAATTTTCGCGCCGTCGAAACTGCGTCGCACGTTTCGCCAATCGTCCGGGCTGATCAAACGCTCGGCGCCGTAGATCAGCTCCTGTCGGCCAAGGCGCAGGTAGGCGAAGGGATTCGCGGCTTCGGAGGTTTTGATGTCGACGAAGGCTTGCGGGAAATCCAAGTGCTGTTCGTCGCCATATCGTGAGCCGCCCTCGCGGCCATCGTTGAAGGAGCTGTTGAGCTGGATGAATGTGCGGACGTGCTGGCCGAAATGCACGTCGGCGTGGACGAGATATCGCTGGAGATGAAATCCGTCCTCGTCATTTTCGCCGGGGCCGAATTGTCGATTGTTGAAGTAGTCGTATCGATATCGCGCCTGTCCGCCGAACGAAGCGTACCAGTCGCCGTCGCTGTTGAGCGGGACATATTTGATCGGATCGAAGAAATCGCTGCGGGCCGAGCGGTCTTTCAGATAGGAGTAATCTTCTTCCCACCGCTCGAGCGAAAAACTTTGCGCGCCGCCGCCACCGTAATACTGGCCGAGCGAGATCGACGGCAACAACAGGGAGGCGGCCAGCGTGAGGATCAGAAAACCAAATCGCGTTGCGATGTTCATAGAAGTCAGTTGTTGTTCAACGTCGCCGGCTGACGTTTGATGATCAGCGCCGTCATATCATCCATCTGCGGCGCGCCCTCGGCGAATGTTCGCGTCGCGATCAACAGCTCGGCCAGAATTTCCTTGGCCGGCTTACCATAATTCGTGCGGATGACATCCGCCACGCGCTGGGTGCTGAACTGCTCGCCAGCGGTGTTGGGATATTCGTAAAAACCGTCGGTGAGCAGCACAACCAGATCGCCGGGCTCCAGCGTGATCTGCTGCGTGCCCATGCTGTCGGGTTGCTCGTCGATGCCCAGCGGAATCTGCGACGAGCCGAGCCATTTGAAGTCCTCCTCTCGCGCGCTGAAGTGCAGCAGCGGCGCCTGCCCGGCGGACTGATACGTGACGATGTGCGTGTTCGGATCGAGCAGCCCGAGAAACGCCGTGACAAATCGCTCGGCGCCAAGGTCCTGACAGAGCTGGCGGTTGATCTGCTCCAGCACCTCGCCGAGATGGGCGCGAAGACGGACGCCAATCCGCAGCATTGCGCGCACCTGCGTCACCGACAGCGCCGGGCCCACGCCGTGTCCGGCAGCGTCGGCGAGCAACATGACGATCGGCGGTTGACCGTTCATCGCTTCGCCGTCTTCCAGCGTGAGCGCGACCAGGTCGTAAATGTCGCCGCCGGTTTGCTCGGCAGGTAGCGAATACGCGGCGACGTCATATCCGACGCACGGCGGAACGATCTTGGGCAGCACGTCCATCTGGATCTTGCGCGCCAGCGCCAGATCGCGCTGCACCTTGGTGCGCTCGTCGCGCAAGACGTCGCGTTCCTTAAGCCCGGCGGACATCTCGTTGAATGCTTTCGCGAGTTTGCCCAGCTCGTCGCCGCGCTGGGCATCGACGGGCTGATCGAACTGGCCGGCTGCGATGCGCTGGGTTCCGTCGACGAGTTGCTGGATCGGACGCGCGATGCGGCGCGCGATCCACTGGCACGCGAGCACCGCCACCCCACAGGCGATCAGCGTGCAGAGCACGATTTGCTTTTGCAGCGTGCGAAGCGGCGCCAGCGCATGATCGAGCGAGCTGGCGAGAATCAGTTGTCCGCCTTCCGCTTCGGTGGGGCGGAGATCGAACGATTGGCCGAGATATCGCTCGCCGCCGCTGTCGAACTCGATCGATTCGTAACTGGTGAGCGATCGCGACGCCGGCAACATCCCGCGGCCGCGACGCGTGATCGGCGTTTGCGGAGTGAACATATCCATCCGCGCGTCGCTCGGATCGCTGCTGGCCTTGGCGACGATCTTGTGGCCGACCACGAACCACGCGGACAGCGGGGCGTCGCCGGATTCGGTTGTTCGCGCTGCGGTCTGCAACTGCTGAAGCTCGACGAGCTGGCGGCGAACCCATTCGTTGTCGATGCGAAACCCGACGAAGTACGCGTGCGTCGGCGACTCATCCAGTTGCGTGCGCAGCGGCACGCCCATCGCGAGAAACAAACCGGCGGGCGTGGAAATGTAATGGCTGATCAGCCGATCGCGCGAATGTAGAATCGCATCCACCGGCCAGTGGATCGGCCCGGAACCGAGCAGGCCTTCGAGCATCGGATCTTCGTGCGCGACGGTGACGAACGCCTGATGGGCCGGATTGACCAGCACGTGAAACGCCGGTGCGCCTTCTTCGCGAGTGGTGAGCTCGATCTGCGCGGTGCGGCCAAGAATTTCCTGCTTCAGTTGTTCGCGCGCGGCTGGATCGTTTGATTCGTCGGCCGCCTGAAGCTGCGAGCGCGGGGCGGGCGCTTCCAGAAGCGCGCGGGTAATCCGCTCGACCTGGCGATGTCGATCTTCCAGGTGCGACATGTACCGACCGATCGCCTGCGAGATCTTCTCGTTGGCGCGGCGAGTTTCGTAACGCGTCACGTTGAAGGTGACCAGCCACGCGAGAACGGCGCTGGTGCCGATCGTGATCAGCAGCATCAAGAGGAGGATCTTCGTGCCCAGGCGCATGAATGGGGTTAGCCTTCGGCGGAGTTTAGCGGGACGAATCGGACGACGAATCAGACAACGCGTTCACGCCGATTGTGATGGTCGAATTCGTTACGGTCCCCGCCCGCACGGTCGTCGTGGAAGTTGAGCTTGGCAAGCGCGGATGCCACGCGACGATCCGGTAATCGCCCGGCGGGACATCGTTGACGATCACCGAGCGTCCGGATTGCGCGCGAGCCACCCACGGGCTTGGCGCCACGTACATCTGCGCGATTGGCGGCTTCGCGGGATCGGCGAGAATTTCTACCAGGCCTTCGGTTTTCGGAACGTATGAAGCTGTCGCGCCGGGAGCGATCGACGAAAGCTCGAACTCGTTGCCATCGGCCACGCTGTAGAGAACGATCGGTCGCGCAGATGTATTCCGGAAATTGATCTGCTGTCCAACCGAGGCGGCATGCACGTAACTCGACGGCTTTTGCGG
>JACMJD010000362.1 GCA_014380825.1 Phycisphaerae bacterium
CGCGGCAACCAGCCGGTGTATAGCCAGAGCGCGATGCTGACGATCAACGGCACGCAGATTCAGAATGCCACCAACCAGGCGAAGGTCGATGAGAAGACCGGCGAGATCGTGTTCGAGAATATGAACTCGAACGTGCCCGGCGTGACGATCACGCGGCGAATTTTCGTCGACGCCCGCGAAGGATATCTGCGCTACATCGACATCTTTCATAACAGCGCGCAGCAGGAACAATCGCTGGCGTACACACTTCAGTCGAACCTGAATTACGGGGTGACTGCCGCGAACTATATCATCGAACCCGGCGGCAAAGCGCGGCAGCTCGGATGGGCGGCGGCAACGCCGGCGGGGCGCGGCGCGGTGGAGATGTTCGCCGGCAAGGGCGGGAAAATCATTCCGACGCTCAACTGGCAACAGGGAAGCAATTTCATCCAGGCGAATCTTCAGCTTTCGATTCCGGCCGGCAAAGATGTCGCGCTGATGCACCTTCACGCGACGACGCCCACTCCGGAAGCAGGCGCGCAGACGATGCTGGCATTGCGCGAATCGAAGATCCTGGCGAACGTGCCGGCGGATGTCCGCCGGGCGATCGTGAACTTCAATGTCGGGTCGGCGTTCCTGGGTGATCGCGAAGTGCTGCGCGGCGACGTGCTCGACGTCGTCGAGCTGCGCGGCGGCGACCAGCTCAAAGGCACGATCAAAGAACCGGCGCTCAAGCTCGCGACGTTCTATGGCGAGATCAACCTGCCCACCGACAAGGTGCTCGGCCTGCTGAACGTCGGCCAATTTCGTCCGCGGCAGCTCATAGTCAGCAGCGACGGCGAGGTGTTTGGCGGGCGGCTGAGCAAGGACACGATCGAGCTGGAATTATCCAGCGGGCAGACAACACAGGTGCCGCTGTCGCAGATCGTGCGGATCGGCTGGCGGA
The DNA here is from genome assembly GCA_014380825.1 of Phycisphaerae bacterium. The sequence goes on from JACMJD010000362.1 coordinate 926, forward strand.
AGCGCGCAACCGAGAGCGACGATCCGATGGCCGCGCCGGACAAGCCGATGTTGGCGCTGCGCAGCGGCGATCGCATCGCGGTTGAAATGCCGGCGCAGCCGATCGACGTCGTCACGCGATATGGTCTGCTCAAGCTTCAGCCGCAGAGCGTGGCGGCGATCGCGTATGCGTCGGAAGACGTGGGCGTTCATCAGATTTTCCTCACCGACGGCTCGCATTTCGCGGGCCTCGTGACGGGCGAACAGTTTCAGTTCAAGCTGGCGGGCGGCGCCGGTGGCCAGGCCGTGAGCTTGCCGGCGTCGTCGCTGTCGCGATTGCAGATCGTCAAAGGCGACAGCGATCCGGACGAAACCGCCCCGACGATGGTGCTGTCGAACGACGATCTGCTGGTCGGCGCGCTCGTCGGCGAGCTGAAGCTCGACACCGCGTTCGATACGATCACGCTCAACGCGCCGGAGATCAAATCGCTCGCTCGCGCAAAAGATGGCGGGACGGATGTGCAGATCGAGCTGTGGGACCAATCTCGCGTCAGCGGAAATCTCCAGGCCCAGGAACTTGCGTGCGCGCTGGCGAGCGGGATCACGATCAAAGTGCCGGTGATGATGATCGAGCAATACACGCAGCCGCTGCCGCAACCGTCGAGCGCGATGATCGAACGAATCAAGTCGTTGGTTGGCGAGCTCGCCGCGGATGATTGGAAACAGCGGGAGCGGGCGGAGAGTCAACTCGCATCGATGGGAATTGCGGTGGTCAATACGCTGAAGGAGATGCGAACCGGTGTGGGGCCTGAAGCGCAGCAGCGGATCGATTCAGTGTTGCGGCAGGTGGAGGCGAAGAAGAGCAAGACGAACGTCGCCACGCCGGCGGCGGGGGATGAGTGAGTCGGGTCACTGCGCGGTGAATCGTGAAACACGAAGAGCCTTCGCAGGCCGCTCACCCGGGTTCGACAAGCTCACCGCAGGCTAACCCTGTCCCGGAGTACCGGGCGAGGGGATAATGCTGATCAAAGTGATGGCTGATCGTTGCCCGCGCTGATCGAATCACCCGCCATCGCCGCGGCCAGGGCATGGCCGTGTGCGATCGTAGTTGTCTGACGCGCGACGATCTGAAGTTCCTTGCAGATCGACTCGCCAGCGGGTGATGAGCAGAAGATCTCCAACGCGCGTTCCAGCGCTTCCAGCTCGGCGCGGCTCATGAGGATGCACGCTTCTTTCCCATCCTCGCTGGTGATTTCGATCCGTCCCCAATTGCGGATGACCTGCCCGTGCAGGGAGTTGAACTCTTTACAGAACCGTTCGAGGTTCATCGACTGATGCATGTCGGACATTGTGTCTTCTCAACCTTCGCCGCCAGCTTGCACCGGCGGCATGCGCGATTGCCCACTATCTCAATCGGCGAACTAGATTCGACTGGCGAACTTCGATTCGAACAACCCAGCGAAATGATTACCTTCTGAAAATATGTCGCCGCCGAAGAAAGGTTCGGTTCGGCCGCGCGAATTTCTATTTTTCCGAGTTTACAGCGGTGCAGAATGGTGCGAATCGCTCGATTTTAAGGATGTGCGCCGATTATCAGACGCTCCGTGCCCGGAACACGGTTCTTCGGATTACACAGGCTTCTTCCGAAACTGCACGGCCATCTCAAATCGGCCGTTGCTGAGGGCGCGGGAGCGGACGACTTCGCACAGGTGCACGTCGCGCCCATTGCCCTGCATCTCGATCCGGCAGTTCTGTCCAACCGACAGCGATTCGCGCAGAAGGAACGACACACCGCTGAACGAGAGGTCGCGCGTGAGAATCTCGTGTACGCTTCCGGCGTTGCCGCCGTCGAGCACTGTGAGCGTGGCTTTGGCCTGCATCGGCTTGCGATTCTCCCGCCGGCGGTCACGAACGGATTGACTCGCCCCAGCGCTAAGCGCGGTTGA
>JACMJD010000363.1 GCA_014380825.1 Phycisphaerae bacterium
CGCGTTATTCGAGCCGTTGCCACTTCCGGGCGCGCCGCTTCCCGCGGCCGGGCCGGGCGCGCTGCTGCCCGATTGGCTGGCGTTGCTCGATCCGCCAGTGCCGGTCGCGGTATTCGATCCGGTTCCGCTGCCTGGCGCGCCACTGCCTGCCGCCGGAGCGAGCGCGCGATTGTTGACGGTGTTGCCGCTGGTGCCTTGTCCCCCGGCCGTCGCAGAGTTGCTGTTCGTTCCAGTGCCGGTCGAGTTGGTGCCGGTCGAGTTCGTGCCGGTCGAGTTCGTGCCGGCGTTCGTGTTCGCGGGCGTTTGTCGTCCGCTGGTGCCGGTGTTGGTCGTGCCGGAGTTGATGATGGTTGTATTGTTGCCATCGCCGTACCCGCCACCGCCGGTGCTACTCGATGTTCCGCCGCCCGTGCCAGTGCTATTCGTGCCTGTGTTGTTCGTGCCTGTGTTGTTCGTGCCTGTGTTGTTGCCGGTTCCAGTTCCGGTGTTGGTTCCGCTACCCGTGCCGGCGCCTCCGTTGCCGCTGCCCGCGGCGTTCGGGTTTGATCCGGTCGAATTGATCCCACCAGTGCCGCGGGTTCCGCCCGGCTCGGCCTGCGGCGCGCGTTGACCCGATTCGTTCACGCCAACCGTCCCCTGACCTGTGGCGTCCACACCGCCGGACGTTCCGACGATGGTCTGATCAGTTCGGCCTGAACCTGGCGTGCTGGTGACCGATCCGCCCAGCGGATTGCCGATATTCTGTGGCACACCCTGCGACGGTGCGGTCACACCGCGATTGCCGTTCGTGCCATACATGATCGGTCGCGATTCCGGTGGGCGGTCAGCGCAACCGCTGAAGGTTCCGGAAAAGCCAACTGCCAAAGCCGCGGATGCGAGAATTGCGACGATCTTGCGCTGACGCATATATCACCTTGAGTTTTGAGCCTGAAAAGCCGCCCTCGGTCGAGCGGAACGACACCATTAGAGGGATGCAAGATCGGGGCCGTGGGCCTTGTCAGAACTATCCAAAGAGCCCGCCCGATTCGGGAGCGGATGTTTTTTTGCGAGTTGGCTTCTCAGGTGCAGGCAAAGGCGATTCGGATTCGAGTTGCTCGTCGATGCACTTGGCGGATTCGTTCGCCGGGCTGTTGACGAGCTTGCTGACGGGAAACGCCTCCATTTCCTCTGGCGGAAACGGGGCGAGCAGCGGCGCGAGCTCTTCGGCCGGGCGCTCGCCGGGGGCGAGCCATCTGCGATAGTCCTCGGGGCGCACGATGGCGGGCATGCGATCGTGAATGGAATTCATCAGCGTGTTCGGCGTGGTGGTGATGATCGTGCAGCTCGGAATCTCGCCGCCGGCGCCGGTTGGATCGTGCCACGTTTCCCACAGGCCGGCGAAGGCAAACGGATGCTTCGATCGCATGCGGATGTACATCGGCTGCTTGGTTTTCCCGTCGGCGAGTTTTCGCCATTCGTAGAATCCGTCGACGGGAATCAGGCAGCGACGCCGCTTCAGCGCCGTTCGAAACGCCGGCTTCTCCGCCAGGGTCTCGGCCCGGGCGTTGATCATCCGGTTGCCGATGCTCGCACTCTTAGCCCAGGAAGGAATCAGGCCCCAATGAAAATACTCGACCTTGTCCTTCCCGTTATTCGACACGACCGCGATCGACTGCGTCGGCGCGATGTTAAAACGCTCCGGCGGCGACTCATCCGGCGGATGAATCCACGGAAAGATATCGATGAAATCGGCCAGGCGAATAAGCGTGTATCGGCCACACATTGTTCGTCCGTGCTGCGCAACAGCCTTCAAGCCATGTCATCCAGAGCGGTACGCCGCGAAGGATCTAGCTGGTCGTGCCAAGCCAGATGCTTCGCGGGGTACCGCTGTGCATGACAGACCATGCATTATGATATGCGAGTGACACGCTATGAAGAACCGCATTTGGAAATGGATCTTTGGAGTCTTCGCGATCGGCGCCGTCATCGCCGGCATCGGCGCGGTTGTCCTGTATTTCTCGCTTCCTGTTATCGTGCGAAACCAGGTGCGCGACGTGCTCGCCAAGGCCGGCTACAAGGACGCGACGTTCAATGTCGACAGCGCATCGCTGTACGCCGTTCGCGTCAGCAACCTCAAGGCCGGACCGAACGGCGAGTTGAATGTGTCGAGCGCTCAGCTCGATTACGCGCCGCTGAAAGCGATCAACGGGCGCATCGAATCTCTGCGCGTCGAGCGGGCCAACTTCGTCATTGACTTGAACGCGGGCACGGTCACGCGCGCGGATTCGCCGACATCACAACCGACCGATTTCTTCGCATCGGTTGATACCAAAGGCTTACCACTCTGGCGAATCGAGCTGGCGGATTGCAGCGTCACGCTCGTACGCGGCGATCACAAATACGTCGTTCGCGCCGATGGCTGGGTGTGGCGAGAACGCGCCGATCGCGCGCGGCTGAGCCTCCAGTTTCGCATCGCCAATGCGCCGGCGTGGATGGATGGAAGCGTCGATTTCACCGAGCGGCGCGTCGATCTCTCCGCCGGCGCCAGCGATATCGATCTGGCCGCGCTGATGCCGTTCGTGCCGGACATCGCGACGAATCACGTTACGCAGGCAAGCGGGTTGATGAAGATCGTTGCCAGCGTGACGTACGTCGGCGATCGTCTGCATCCGACGCTATCGATCGGACTCCGCGATGCGAATGTCGTGACCTCGCCAGATTATGGCGTGACACTCAATGGTGTGCGTGCGAACATCGCGCTTCAGAATTTGAATCCGCTGCGCGCCGAGCCAGGGCAGATGATTCAGGTCGATCACCTGAGGGTGAGTGAGGACATCGAGATCCAAAACGTGAATATTGCGTTCGGCGTCGATCGACACGGCGCCGGCCAACACAGCACAAGTGCGCCGGTGTCATTGCCGGCGTCGATTCTGTTGAGCACGCTTTCGTTCAACTGGGCCGGTGGATCGATCGCATCGGCTGGGCCGGTCGTCATCAACCCGAAGGAGACGTCTGGGGCGATCGATCTTCAGATTCGACATGTCGGATTGAACGAATTCATCAAGCTCGTGAGCAGCGGCCGCGCCAGCGGCACGGGTTCGCTGTCCGGCGATTTGCCGATCGCGCTCGAATGGCCACGCCTGACGATCGGCACCGGGCAGATCAAATCGGACGGCCCCGGCGACATCAACTTCGGCCAGCAGGTGACCGATATCGCGAAAACAGTCGCCGCGCGCGATCAGCGCTTCAAGGGCCAGCAGCAGCAACTGATAGCGGCCCTCACGCACTTCCATTACGATCAGATCGTCTTCGATTTTGATCGCACCGACGAAGGTCTGCAGGTGACGAGCCGAATCACCGGCCGAGGCACGGAAGGCGTGAAAGCGCCCATCGATCTGACCATTCGTTACAACGGACTGGAAGAGGCATTAAACGCCTATCTTTCGACGACGTTGCGTGTCAGATCTAGTGGTGACTAACGTGAAAGGCGGCCGAAATATGGCGCCCAGATTATTAACTGCAATTGGAATGCTCGCAGCGGCATGTTCAGTGCCACTGATCGTGGCGGGCTGCACGCCAAAAGTAGCGATCGAGGGCGGCGACAAGCCGATCAAGATCGACATGACCGTCACGCTGAAGGTCGATCGCGAGCTCGATCAGTTCTTCGCGTTCGAGAAGAAGTACGAGCAATCGGCGGCGACGCAACCCGCGCAACCGGCCACGCTTCCTACCAACACGACGAACCCGTGAGGCAGTTATGAACATGAAATTCAGTGTGCTGCTGCTGATCGCATTGTTTGCCGCGTCGAGCTCGCTGGCGCTGGCGGCGCCGACAAAGAAGGAGCTTCAGGCGAAGTTCGAACAGCGCTATCCGGAAATCCGCAAGTACAAAACCGAAGGCAAGATCGGCGAGACGTCCGACGGTTTTATCGAAGCTGTTAAGTCCGCCGAAGGCTCACTGTCGAAGCTGATCGACGACGAGAACAACGACCGCCGCGCGCTGTATCAGTTGATCGCCGCCGAACAAGGCATCACGCCCGAAGCGGTTGCAAAGCTGGCGGCGCAGAAGAATTTCCAGAAGGCGAAGCCGGGAGACTATCTGAAAGAGAACGGCGCGTGGAAGCAGAAATGAGCGCATCGGGATCCGCCGCTTGCGGCGTCGCAGATCGGGAAGCGTGACTTTCCTTATCTGCGACGCCGCAAGCGGCGGATGGTACGATCATGTCGATTGACGGCTGAATCACACAAACCCATCGTCCTCCTCACCGAGCGCTCCGATCCCGAGCCGCTCGAATGGCTCCAACAGCGCGCGGACGTGCGCGAAATCGCTTACGACGATCCGCAGCTCCCCGAGCATCTCGCCGTCGCGGAGGGTTTGCTCGTCCGCACATACACCAAGGTGACGGAGAAGTTCCTGGCAGGAGCGCCAAAGCTCCGCGTCGTCGGTCGCGGCGGCGTCGGGATCGAAAACATCGACGTCGCGGCCTGCCGCAAGCGCGGGATCGAAGTCGTCTACACGCCCGACGCCAACACGCTGGCGGTGGGCGATTTCGTGTTCGGGTACATCCTGCAACTGCTTCGGCCTTGGTGTTTCTTCAAGGAGCGGGCGTATGAGCCGAAGGAATTCAAGCGCATCCGCGACAGCGTGCGCGGGAAGCAGTTGAACGAGCTGACGATCGGCATCCTCGGCATGGGTCGCGTCGGCCGGCGCGTCGGGCACATCGCCGCCAACGGGTTTGGCATGCGGGTGATCTACAACGACTTGATCGACGTCAGCCCGCATGTGAGGTTCGACGCGAAGAGCGTGGACAAGCACACGCTGTTCAGCGAGGCCGACATCCTCTCGATCCACGTCACCATGCTGCCCGGCAACGAGAATCTAGTGGGCAAGGAACAACTGGCGATGATGAACCCCGGCGCGATCCTGATCAACACCAGCCGCGGCGAAGTGCTGGACGCTCGCGGCTTAGCGGACGCGATCAAGTCCGGTCACCTCGCCGGCGCCGCTTTGGATGTCTACTGGCCTGAACCTCCGCCGGCGGATTTTCCGCTGCTGGGGTTCGACAATGTCCTGCTCACCCCCCACGTCGCCTCGCGCACGGCCACCGCGATGAACAACATGAGCTGGGTCGTCCGCGACGTGATGGAAGTGCTGGAGGGCCGCAAGCCGAAGTATCCGGCGCCGTGAGGTAAGATGGTTGGATGACAAGGTGACAAGGTGAAGGGGTGGCAAGGTGAAGGCGAGTTCTTCTCACCTTGTCACCCACTCACCTTGTCACTTTGTCAGGCTTTGCAGGGAGGATGGTATGGACGTTTCCAAATTGCCGAAGCTGTCCGATACGCAGAAGGAACAGCAAGCGCAGGCGGTCGCACAGGACGATCCCGCACTCGCACGCGCCCCCGCCGAATCTTCAGCGCGGGCAGTTGCTGCGGTCGAACGCGCAGACGGAGACATTTCAATGATGGGCGGCGCCGAAGCTTGGGTTTCGGCCATTGTGGGAATCATCTGCTTGATGCTCTCCAAGAGTTTCCCGGCGTATCTTGTCGCGCGCATGACGGGTTCAGCTTTTCACACCGGCGTGAACTGGATGAGTGGACCATTGGAAGGTCAGGAGGTTGCGTATCCGGATCTGCAGGGATTAACCATGCTCAGCGACGGCGCGATCTTTCTCTTTGGATGCGCGCTGCTGATCGAAGCAGCGCTGATGTTGTTTGCCAACGCAGCCCGACCGACCGCGCGTTTCATGCTGCGGCTCGCATTCCTGGTCTCCCTCGCCGCGACGGTATTCAACGTATATGCGGCCGCACGGTTATTTGGCATCGGCATTCTGCCGCTGATGTCGTTGCTCGCGATTGCCTTCGGCGGCTACATGGCTTCGTATCAGTGGAAGATGCTCCAGTCGATGTCGCCTCGCCGCGATGTGATACCCGCGCAATAAAAAGCCCCGAGCACGGGGAAGGTGTTGCTCGGGGCCGGGGGATAAGGTGCGCTGAAGGAAAGAGTCTTATGAGAAGGAACCGCTTGGAGCAAATCGTTCAGTTCAAGCTGAGCTCAACTCCCGCGGCCCTTCTCATTGGTGTTTTGTTACTCCGTCAATGCACCATGTAAACCAGTCCGCACAATGCGGCGTAGCCGAGGATGGAAATCCATCCGACCCATGCTGATCGATCTTCCCATCTGTATTTCGCCGCGTGCATACTGTTACTCCTCATGATCAATCCAACCGACACCAAACGGATTTTGTTCCGCGCGGGGCCAGGATGTTGATCAGACACTCGCATCGGCCGTTGGTTGGATGCCAGTGCTCTACAATTAGTAACGAAGCAGGAGGCGATTTATCGCATATAAATCGGCGGCAATATTGGAAAGCTAGTTTTCGCTAGCCTATGGCAGATTTCGCGAGTAGACCTCGTCAGGGCTAGCGCGTCGGGTACGTTGTTGGGACGGTTGCGGGCGATGTAATCGCCGGCTGAGTGGAAGGCGAAATTGGCTCCGCAACGCGGCGCTCGATAGACATATCGGGAATCGGGACTGTCGGAGCGGTGGTCGGGCCTTCGGCGTTCCGGACAATTACAACGACGTCGATTTTTTCCTGTTCGCTCGGCGCCGGAGTCGGCGCTGCGGTCAGTTCAGTTGGGTTCGTCGTTGGATGCGTTGTCGGACCGGTCGTCGGACCGGGCATCGGACCGGTCATGGGCTCGGGCTTAGCTGCGCGCGGCGCATCCGTCGCGAGCGCGCGGCTTTCCTGTGTCGCGGGAAATTTCTGATCGGGCGCGAAATTCGACTCGAGCCCGATCTTTTCGATCGTGAACATCAGATGCACTTGCGGCGATTGCGAATCGCGGTTGCGCGCCTGCGCCTGCGGGATCACGCTCGACGACAACTGATAGGGCGTGAGCCCCGCCGCCTTCACTCGGCCGACGTTGGGAAGCGCGACGTAGCCTTCCTCGTCGATCACCTGCGTTTCCTCGCTGGGTTGCGAACCGGCGCGAAGCGGATCGCTGGTGCGAATGCGGATGTTGTCGCCCGCCGCCAGCACATCGCCGCGCGACGTGGCGCGCTCCGCATACGCCGGTGCGGGAGCGGCCGACGATTGCGGAAGGATCTGATCTGTCGTCGGTGAAGACTCGTTCGTTGTTGGCGCGGCAGCTTGCCCTGCGATCTGCTGCTGCTCCGCCTGCGATTTTTCGCGATGTGCGATTTCGTCTTCCGCGTCGCCCTTCGTTGGAACTTGCTCCTGCTGCTGCTGTCGGAAATCCGGCGACACGATATGCGCGACTTGCCGCATCTGCGGCTGCGAAAGCGTCTCGCTGAGGTTTGCCGCCTCTTCGCGCGTCATCTTCGCCTTGTAACAGGCAAACGATTGCTGCTGTTGGATCGCGTCAGGCGAAGCACTTTTTGCCAGCTCATGCTTGTCGGCCGGATTCGTGCTTGGCGTCAACGCATCCTTCAGCGTCTCAGTCGCCACACCGAGATTGCTTGCCGTAGTTGGAGCCGCCGCACTGGGCGCGGCGTTGTCGAATTCCGGAAGCGTCGTCGGCAGTGCGAGCGCACGATTCATATCGCTGTACAGCTTGTTTTCCGCGACAGTGGTGTCGTTCGCGGCGACTTGCTCGTAGCTGATTCGATTGGACGCGAAGTAATTAACAACCTGCGTGTTCGCTGTCGCAGGATCTGGCGTGTTGATCATCAGGTACAGCGCGCCGCTCGGTGCAGCATTGTTTCCACCCGCGCCGCCGCCGAGCATGCGACCCACATTGGATCCGGCGACCGCGCCTGCGACCTCGCGACTGTCCGCATCCGGGGCCGCACCCGGGGCCGCACCTGGCGCCGCGACCGTGGCGTCAAGCCGGGCTTCTACGCGCTCGGGCGAATCAGCAGCAGCGACGCTCGGTTCTGCCCGCCGGGCTGTAGCCATCTCCATCGAAGAATTTGGCGAATCATCCGGCGGCAGGTCGGGCGTGATGATCGCCGACTGCGGCGACACCGGCTTTGGCGAGGGCAGCACGTAATACAGCACGCCCGCCAATCCGACCGTCAGCAGCAGAATCGCCGCGATCGCGCGAACTTGTGGCCAGCGCGCGAAATGCGTCTCGCCCGTTCCCGCGCCGATCTCCACATCGCCCAGCAGCGACGCGCGCTCGAGCTGTTGCGAGATCATCTCCGCCACTTCCACCGGCGCGGCCGCGCGGGGAAGGTCCTGGAGATAATTCTTCGCCTGGCGAAGCTCGTCGATGAGCAGCCGATGCTGCGGGTTGGTCGTGAGATACTGCTCGATCTCCGCGCGCCCCGCCGCATCCAGCTCGCCGTCGACGTAAGCTGCTAGCTTGGCCTCGATGTTCTCGGTATTCGCCACTACTTCTTCCTCTGTCCTTCCATATACGGCCTCAGCTCATCTCGCAGCGCGATCCGCGCTCGGAACAATCTGCTCTTCAACGTTCCCAGCGGCAGATTCAGCACGTCGGCCATCTGCTGGTAGTCGAAGCCTTCGACGTCGCGCATGACGAGGATGGCGCGATATTCGGCGTCGAGTCTTCCGAGCGCAGCCACGACTTGTTCATTGCGCTCGAGGTTTTCGACCTGCTCGCTCGGGTCAATGCCGCGATCCTGTGCGACGCGATCGAGCAAGCCCGCGGCCTGATCGTCGCTTGTCGAACCGGCGCGCCCGCTATTTGCACGCCCGTTGGATCCGGACGAATCACCCGTTCCGATCGTGAACGTCCGCCGGCGATGTGTCTTGCGCAACTGACTGATCGCCAAGTTCAAGGCGATGCGAAACAGCCATGTGTATGGCTGGGCCTCGCCACGGAAGCTGTCGATCTTCACCAACGCGCGCGTGAACGTCTCTTGTGCCAGATCGCGCGCTTCCTCGTGATCGCCCACCATGCGGAGGACCGCGTTGTAAATGCGATCCTGATAAATCTGGACGATCTGGGCGAACGCGCCGCGGTCGCCTGATTGTGCACGGCGGAACAATTCCGCATCCTGCGCACTGCTCGATTCACCTGCTGCCGCAGCAGCATTCGACACCGTGGGCGGCGTGCCACGATCCTCAGGATGAACTCCGCTCAGGCTCGACATTGGTTTGACGCGAATACGCGAAGGAAGTTCCCGGCAATCTCACCCAGCCATCCATGGCCATGAGTCCGGTAATCCAGCCATGATGCCACGATGATTTGAAATGAGCAATGACCAAGGATCAATGACCAATGATTGGATAAGCACCAATGTCCAGTCGGTCATTCGGTACTTGGTCATTACTCATTGATTGGTCATTGCGACCTTGGCCATTGGTCATTCTGCACATGTGACCTTGGTCATTGTTCATTCCGCTCATACGATGACGCCATGGGCACCGAGACCTTTCGGGATTTCATCCAATTACTGGAACGCGACGGAGAACTGGCGCGCGTGAAAGCGCAGGTCTCGCCGGTGCTGGAGATTTCTGAGATCTGCGATCGCGTTTGCAAGACGAAATCGCCGCACGGGCACGATGAAGTCGATCGCACGATCCCGGGCACGCTAGGGGGGAAGGCGCTGCTGTTCGAAACCGTCGAAGGCAGCGACATTCCCGTCGCGATCAACACGTTTGGCAGCTATCACCGGATAAATCTCGCGTTCGGAACGAAGAATCTCGAAGAGCTCGCATCGCGCGTGCAGCAACTGGTGAAGCCGGAGATCCCGACGACGCTCATGGAAAAGATGAAGCGTCTGCCTGACCTGATGAAGATGGCAAGCTATCCGCCGAAGTCGGTGCGCAACGGAATCTGCCAACAAGTCGTCTTGGAAGGTGACCGCGCTGATCTCACTAAGCTTCCATTGATCCAGTGTTGGCCCCTCGACGGTGACCTTTCAAGCGACGAGATTTCGGATCACGCGCGCCTTCGAGATGCAGGACGACCAGGAACTGGCAAGTACATCACTTTCGGAGGAATCCACACGCGGGACCCCGAAACCGGTGACCGCAACATCGGCATGTACCGCGTCCAACAATTCGGACCGCGTCTCGCCGCTATGCACTGGCACATGCACCACGACGGCGCTCGCCACTTCCGCAAATACAAATCGCGCGGCGAGAAAATGCCGCTATCCATCGTGCTGGGTGGTGAATCGGTTTTACCGTATTCAGCAACAGCTCCCCTCCCGCCCGGCGTTGAGGAACTCTTGTTCGCGGGATTCTTGAACGGTGGTGGAATCGAGCTCGTGAAGTGTAAGACGAACGATCTCGAGGTCCCCGCCAACGCCGAGATCGTGATCGAAGGCTACGTCGATCCAACCGAAACGCTCCTCGAGGGTCCTTTCGGCGACCACACCGGTTTCTATTCGCTCGCGGATTTTTATCCTGCGTTCCATGTCACCGCGATCACGATGCGAAAGGATCCGATCTATCCTACCACCATCGTCGGCAAGCCGCCGATGGAAGACTATTTCCTCGGCAATGCCACCGAGCGAATCTTCCTGCCGCTGCTGAAGATGATCGTGCCGGACATCGTCGATTACGACTTGCCGATCAGCGGCGCGTTCCACAACTGCGCGTTCATCAAGATCAA
>JACMJD010000364.1 GCA_014380825.1 Phycisphaerae bacterium
ATGGAGAGCACGGAAATGGTCGTCCGATGCAGCATTCGCGGGGAAGTATAGGGTTGGCGGGGCGATCGACAAAATATCGCGCAGCCTGCCTACACTGTTTGACCGGATGTTCTTCCTGCTGATCATTCCCGGGCTGCTGATTGCCGACCTGCTGTGGTGGAGGTGTTCGGATCGCAAAGTGAGCGCGCTGCGACCCCCGCGCGTCCGATCCGCCGTGCGATTGCTGATCGCGATTTTCATGATCGCGCAGATCGCGGGATTTGCGTTCATCATCGGATCGCGTTTTGTCGGAATCCGCGCGAGCCTGCCCGCGGCGTTGCTCGCGCAGGTTTACGTGTGGCATCTGTTCGTGCTCCCGTTCACGGTGGTTGCGTGGCTGATTTATCTGCTCTTAAATTTCACCGTCGTCGGATTGCGAAACCGCTCCTCGACTCGGCTCGGAACAGGCAAGCGGCGATCGGAGGTGGTCTCGAACGAGACAGTTCAGGAACCGCTACAGCACGTTGGTCCTACCCGACGCGAAGTGTTGATCGCAACCGCAGCAGCTCTTCCGCCGATCATCGCGACAACCTCGACGCTCGGCGCGCTATCGAAATTAGATTCATTCCGCGTACGTCGCCTGGATATTCCGCTCACGGGACTTCCCCCGGCATTGGATGGGATGACGATCGCGCACGTGAGCGATGTGCACGTTGGTCGATTCACGCACAAGAAGGTCCTGTCCGCAATCGCCGAAACGACCAACTCGCTGCGCGCCGATCTCGTTCTGATGACCGGTGATCTGATCGATTTCTCGCTCGCGGACTTGCCCGATGCGATCGAAATGGTTCGGCGGATCGATCCGCGATCGGGATTGAGCACCGTCGAAGGCAATCACGATCTGTTCGAAGGTGCGGCCACGTTTGAGCGGCGCGTGAAGGGCGCGGGAATTTCGCTGCTGCTGAACGATACGCAAACCGTTCGCGTGCGCGGGTTCGATGTGCAATTACTTGGCATCCGCTGGGGCGGCGGCGGAATGGGCGCCGGACGAAGCGCGCAGTTCGAAAAGCACCTGGCCGGCACGCTTCCGCTGCTGCGGCGCGACCGCGACGTCTTTCCGATCCTGCTGGCGCATCACCCGCACGCGTTCGATCTCGCCGCCGACGCCGGCATCCCGCTCACGCTCGCCGGCCACACGCATGGCGGGCAACTCATGCTCACCCAAACGATTGGCGCCGGCCCGGTCATGTTCAAGTACTGGTCGGGGCTGTATCGACGAAACAGCAGCGCGCTGGTCGTGTCGAATGGCGTCGGTAACTGGTTCCCCCTCCGCATCAACGCCCCGGCGGAGATCGTGCATATCACGCTGCGTAGGAATTGAAGACAAGATGCGGAATACGAATCGACACGAATGAACACGAATTTACACGAATCCAGAAACACATTTTAGAATTCATTCGTGATGATTGGTGTCGATTCGTGGGGATTCGCGGAGATTCGTGTTCCGCATTTCATCTGCGGTTCACAAAATCCTTGATGACGAGTTCGACTCCTGAAACAACTCGCGTCATCCGATCGAAATCGATCTTGTCGATCGTGTCCTGTGGCGTGTGATAATGCGGATACCGGAACGGCGCGGTGTCGGTGATCATCAGTGCTGGGTACCCAACCTGCGAGAACGACCAGTGATCGGACCAGCCGACGCCGGGGAGCGATTCGGGCAACGTGCCGCCTTCGGATGGGAACTGCGCTTTCGCGCGGAATGAAGCGACTGACTCGCGCACGAATTGTCGTGATGTGAAGTTCCCGACGAACGCGATGAAGTTCCCGCGATCGGGGTAAAACATGCCGAGCGGCGCCGGATATTTCTGCGAGCCGGGCGTGTCGTCGAAGTATCCGATCGTCTCTAGCGAAAACATCGCGACGATGTTTTCGTTCCGCGCCTTGCACGCCCGGGCGTACACCAGGCTGCCCATCTGTTCCGTCTGAAAATACGGCGGCTCCTCGTTCACAAAGAACACGAACCGCAGCGTGCGGTTGGGCTCAAATCCTGCGAATCGTCGCGCCAATTCCAGCGTCGCGGCGACTCCGCTCCCGTTGTCGTTGGCGGCGGGACAATCGTGTACGGCATCGTAATGCGCACCGACGATCACGATCTGCTCGGGCGACACCCGGCCTCCAATCTCCACCGAGAGGTTGCGGACGTCTTTTCCGTCGACGTTGTATGTCTGCGAATCAACCGTCGCGTACCCAAATTGCTTTAACGTGCGCTCGATGTAGGCGGCGGATTTTTGCAGCTCGACGAAGTGCAGGATATTTCGCTCTCCGATGTCGACGGCCAGCACCTGCACGTGCGCGCGGAGCTGATCGCGCAGCGCGATTTGTTCATCCGTCAGCGCGGGCAGCGGGCCGGTGAAGGATTTGCCAGGCATCGAGATCATCTGACATCCTGCGTACCAGCTTCCGCCGATCAGAACGAGGAGAAATCCGGCGAGGATTCGAACGAAGCTTCGCAACCATGAGCGACGCTTTGGTTTGGGGGCGTCTGATGTCATGTCATTCTCCGCCAGTGGAGGAGCCCGATCGCGATGAGTGCTGCGCCGGCGAAGGCGAGCTCGCTGGTGAGTGCGATGTTTCGTGTCGGGCCTTTGATGTCTAGCGTTTGCGCATCGGCCGGCTCGATCACGCGCCCGCCGGTGCGGCGCGCGAGCTCGCGCATCGCATCGCGGTCATTGCCGATCGCATCAAACTCGCGCGGATATCTGCCCGCCAGCGCGAAGCGCTCGATCACGCGGCCGTCCTGCACGATCGTCGCAAGCTTGCTCGTGCGTGGCGCGGGCGTTGAAAGCTCATACCGTCCCGGCGCGGCTTGCGTGAACGGAACTGTGATCGGCGCGGAACTCGAGTCGTCGCGCAGCATCAACTGCAACGGCAGACCATTCAGATAACGATCTTGCTCGATCGCATCGATCGTGATCTTCAGATCCGCGCCCTCCTCACGCCGCACCGAAAACCGCGGATCGCGCGGCATGCGCTCAGCCTGATTCGCCAGGGCCGATATCTCCTGGCTCGTCGCGGGAAACGCCAGCGCTACAGCTTGCCCCGCGCCAAGATTCCACTGCGCTCCGCCGGCCGTTGCGTTGCCGTTGCCGAAAATCGTTGCGAGCAATTCGGTCTCTGGTTTCGGCCAGGTGCGGTTCCACAATTCAACGTCGCGCGGCGGGAGGTTTGCCGAAGGATCAAACGTGAGCGTGCCCATTCCGCGGGCAAGTAATTCGGGCATCGTGGCGCGCAGGAGTTCTTTCACGCGCGACGACCATCGCGTCGGATCAGATTCGCGGAACTGCTGCCCGCCCGTGGCGCGGACGATCCTCGAGACGGGATTGTCTGCGGGCGGATCGGCGCCGGTCGCCAGAAGGTGAACGCGAATCTTCGCGCTGGTTAATTTCCTGGCGAGATCTTCCGTGTCGGTGATCGCCGCGTCCGCGTCGCTGAGGATTAGAAATTCCGTCGGCATCTCGCTTCCGCGCGGCGCGATCTGCTCGAGCGCCGGCTGAAGATTCGTCGGCCCATTCGGCGTGACATCGGGCGGTGGCAGATTCAGTTGTCGCGTCTCGGCGGCCGTTCGACTTGTCGACCACCAGCGCACATCTCGAGCGAAGCTGCCGATCGTCACCAGATCATTCGGCGGAATCGACGGCAGGGCACGAAGCATCGCCTCGACGGCATGCTGCCATTTGGTCTGCGAATTCCCCGGAAGCGTGCCGGCCATCGAGCCGCTGCTGTCAGCAAGGAAAATCCAATGCCGCGTCGGCGCCGGCGGGGCGCTCGACAGCGGCGAGAGCGATTCGAGTGTCGTACCGAAATAACCGCCCGCGCCGAACGAATTCTCCCCGCCGATGATGATCAGCGAACCACCGAGATCGCGGACGTATTGCGCGATTCGCTGCTGCGCCGCCGGCGCGATCGCGTCGGCGGGCACGTTGTCAAGCAAGATCACGGACGGCGCGAGATACGCTGCCGCCTCCAGCGGCAATGAATCCGGCGGAATCGCCTGCCAGCCAGCATCCGGCGGCGGACGACCCGCGCCAATCCACCAACGCTCGATGCTCGAGAGTGGCGGGGCGAAGATTCGCATCTCATCGTTCTCCGGCCAGCGATCCTGGCCCATGACGCGCGCGACGATTGTGCGGAGATTTGGATCTCGGCTGGCGTGGAAGATGAATTCGCCGTGGCCCAGAGTCTCGCCGGTGGGCATCGACGCGGACGGTAACAGTCCTTCGAGTTGCAAATAGCGCGGCGTGCTCGTCGCGTCGACATGGTTGCGCACGGCGATCGTCACGTCGTCGTTGTTGATCGACATCCGCGTGACCGCGCCGTCCGCCGCACGTTCGAGCAGCGGATCGACGACGACTTGTATGGGAGGAACTGTCGCAGGCAGATCGAAGTTCGCATCGCTGAACAGCACGATCGCATCAACGGGCGGTGGAGCGAAGTTGGTCCCATCGGCGGCGCGCTCGACGAGCGGTTGCTGCGGATTTACTTCCTCCAGCGACTCGCTGAATGCATACGTGCGAAACGATCGCGTGCCCAGAAGCTCCGCGATGCGCTGCCGGAAACGCTCGGACTGGTAGTACGCCGCGCCGCGCGTGCTCGGCGACACGTCGATCATCACCGCGATCTCCGGCGTTTTATGTCCTCGATAAACCGGTGCGCCGGTCGCGAGCGCGAGCAGGATCATTCCGAGCGCGATGAGCACCAAACTGGCGCGCGGCAACGCGATGCGTCGCAACGCGGCGATCGCAATCGCGACGATGATGATCGCCAGCGCGGCGTACAATCCGCTTGGCCAGGTGAATTGGAAATTGGCGATTGGCGGCATGGTGGAATGATGCGCACGAGCGCGCTAGACCGCATTCGGAACTTCGACGATGCTATCGCGTCATGATGAAAGCTGCGAGATCGACGACCATCCTGTGTGTTCGCCGGGGCGAAAGCGTCGCGCTGGGCGGCGATGGTCAGGTGACGCTGGGCAACGTCGTCGCCAAAAGCGACGCCACCAAGATCCGCAAGGTAGGCGGCGGAAAAGTGATCGTTGGCTTCGCCGGTAGCGCCGCGGATGCGTTTGCGCTGATGGAACGGTTCGAGAAAAAGCTGGCAGAGCAGCCCGACAACACGCGCCGTGCCGTGATCGAGCTGGCCAAGGAGTGGCGAACCGATCGCGTGCTGCGTCGCCTCGAAGCGATGCTGGCCGTGTGCGATAAGACGACCAGCCTGATCGTCAGCGGCGCCGGCGACGTGATCGAACCGACCGACGGCATCATCGGCATCGGCTCGGGCGGCCCTTATGCATCGAGCGCGGCTAAAGCGCTGCTCGAACACACGCAGATGGACGCCGAATCCATCGTCAAAGCCGCGCTGAAGATCGCGGGCGAGACGTGCATTTACACGAATACGAATATCAAGGTGATGACGCTGTGAAGAAGTGCAGTATGCCGAATGATGAACGCAGAATTGGAAGAAGATGCAGAACCTGACTCCCAAAGAAATCGTCACCGAGCTCGACAAATACATCGTCGGTCAGGCGGCCGCGAAGCGGGCGGTGGCGATCGCGGTGCGGAATCGGTGGCGGCGGCAGCTTCCCGAATCGATGCGGCAGGATGTGGCGCCGAAGAATATTTTGATGATCGGTCCCACCGGTGTGGGAAAAACGGAGATCGCACGACGACTCGCGGGGCTGACCGGCGCGCCCTTTATCAAAGTCGAAGCGACGAAGTACACAGAGGTCGGATATCACGGGCGCGATGTCGAATCGATGATTCGCGATCTGCTGGATTTTTCCATCCACATGGTGCGCGATGAGATGACCGAATCGGTGAAGGAGCCTGCGGAGAAGCAGGTGGAAGAGCGACTGTTGGATTATCTGCTTCCGTCAGCACACGCACGCGAAGAGCCCTCACCCCAACCCTCTCCTGGGGTACCGGGAGAGGGAGAAAACGCCGAGCCCGCTTCCGGAGTGCCGGGCGAGGGAGAAACGGCGCGTCATCAGCGCACGCGCGAAAAGCTTCGCACGCAGCTTCACTCGGGCGCGCTCGAGGATCGCATGATCGAGATCGCCGTTGAAGAGCGCAGCACTGTCGTTGGCGTGCTCGGGAACGCGGGAATGGAGATGGATGTCGAATTCCAGAACATGTTCGAGAAGATGCTGCCGACCAAACGCGAGACTCGCCGCATCAGCGTGCGCGATGCGCGCAAGCTGCTGTTTTCGCAGGAGGCCGAGAAGCTGATCGACAAGGACAAAATCCATCGCACGGCCATCGAGCGGGCGGAGCAGCAGGGGATCGTTTTTCTCGACGAGCTGGACAAGATCGCCGGCCCGGAAAAAGCGAATGGCCCGGACGTCAGCCGGCAGGGCGTGCAGCGCGATTTGCTGCCGATCGTCGAAGGCAGCACCGTGATGACCAAGTTCGGAACCGTGAAGACCGATCACATCCTCTTCGTGGCGGCCGGCGCGTTTCATGCGAGCAAGCCTTCGGATCTCATGCCCGAATTGCAGGGCCGCTTCCCGATTCGAGTCGAGCTTCAGGACCTGGCCAAGGAAGATTTCGTGCGCATCCTGCGCGAACCGAAGAATTCGCTCACCAAGCAGCAGATCGCGCTGCTTCAAACCGAAGGCGTGACCATCACGTTCACCGATGATGCGATCGACGCGATGGCGCAGATCGCGTACGACGTGAATCGCCGCACGCAAAACATCGGCGCCCGGCGGCTGTATACGATCATGGAGCGCGTGTTCGAGTCGATCAGCTTCGACGCGCCCGATCGCGCGGAAAAGTCCGTTACCATCGACGCGAACTTCGTCAACGAACGATTGCGCGATGTGATGGAAGACGAAGACCTCAGCAAGTTCATCCTGTGACGACGAACCTCACCTAAAACAACCCAAACTTGCTCGACGCCTGTGCGCGGTCCTACGATGCTGCGCCATGTCGCTCACGCAGGACATCCCGTTGGACTCATGGAATCCTGCGCAATACGAACGCTTCCAGGCGGAACGGAGCCAACCGTTTCGCGATCTGCAAGCGCTGGTCGCGCCCCAGGATGACATGTTCGTCGTCGACCTCGGCTGCGGTACGGGCGAACTGACGCGCGAATTGCATCAGGCGCTTCGCGCGCGGCGAACGGTTGGTCTCGACAATTCCGCGAACATGCTTTCGCGGGCAATCGGAAATGCAGTGGACGGGCTGAGTTTTCAAAACGGTGATCTGGCATCGTTCGAGTCGCCCGGCGAGTTTGATCTGATCTTCTCCAACGCCGCGATTCAGTGGGTGCCAGATCACGTCGCGCTGCTCGCGCGCTTCACGCGCAGCCTGCGCGAGCGCGGCCAGCTCGCGATCCAGGTGCCGGCGAACGACGATCACATCACGCATGAAGCGGCCCGCATCGTCGCGCGACGGTCTCCATTCAGCGAAGCGTTGAACGGCTGGACGCGCGATCGCGCTGTGCTCAGCGTCGAGGCGTATTCGCAGATCCTGTACCTCCTGCGCTACGCCGAGCAGCACGTTCGGCTGGCCGTCTATCCGCACGTGTTAGAAAACCGCGATGGCGTCGTCGAATGGGTGAAGGGAACGATGCTCACCGATTATCAGAAACGCCTGTCCGCACAACTCTGGCCGAGCTTTCTCGATGCATATCGCGAGGAGTTGTTCCGATCGCTTCCGGATGTGAGGCCGTTCTTCTATCCTTTCAAGCGCATCCTGTTCTGGGCAAGAAGGTGAAGGCATGAGTGAACTAAATCACACTGATCCGGCGACGATCGAACCAACCAGCGACCCATCGACTGTCGCACCGTCGCGCCGATCGAAAGCGCGCCTGGTTGTGAACATTCTCACGCAACTGTTCCTCATGGCGATCCTGGCGGTGATCATTTTCATCATGTGGCTTCCGGCCATTGTTTCGAAGAAATGAAACGAAATGAACCGCGTTTTCGCCTCAGCGTACGCAGAGATTCAACTGGCGAGCGACCGTATTTCTGTGTAGGCTTGCGAAACTGACCAACCTCGGCAGCCGATCGCATTTCGGGTCTGGGCATCCTTATGAACGAAGCTGTTTACGCTGAAATCTTTGCAGTTGAGGACCGCCACTGGTGGTTCCGGGCGAAGCGTCAAATCGTCATGCACCTGCTGAATCGGTTCGCCGCGCCTCGCCCCGGCGAGCAACTGAAAGTGGTCGATCTGGGCTGCGGCTGCGGTGCGACGCTTTACCAATTGCAGTTGCGATATCACGCGATCGGTGTGGACGGTTCGCCGTTGGCGGTTGATTTCTGCTCCCGCCGTGGCATTGATGTTCAGTTGGCTGAACTGCCGCACGGGATCCAAATTTCCGAAGGCTCGGTCGATGCGGTGTTGCTGCTCGATGTGCTGGAGCATGTCGACGACCACGCCGGCAGTCTCCGCGCCGCCGCCAAGCTGCTGCGTCCGGGCGGCGTGCTGATCTGCACGGTGCCCGCCTATCAGTGGCTGTGGAGCTGGTGGGATGAAATCCATCATCACTATCGCCGCTACACGCTCACGTCGCTGAAGAAGGTGCTGTCCGAAAACGGCCTCGAGCCGCAGATGATGAGCTACGTGAACACGCTGCTGTTCCCGATCGCGATGGTCGCGCGCTTGTTCGCGCGGCTGAAAAAACCCCCGGCCGAAGGCACCTGCCCGATGCACGTACCCGCCGCCCCGGTAAACTACGTGCTCAACAAGATCTACGCCGGCGAGCGCCACCTGCTGGGCAAAGTCCGCTTGCCATTCGGCCTGAGTGTGGTCGGCGTGGCGCGCA
>JACMJD010000365.1 GCA_014380825.1 Phycisphaerae bacterium
CCGCGCCCGCGCCCGCGCTCGCACCGGCAACGCCGACGACCCGATAACGCATCTCAGCTTTCACGCACTCGGAGCACCAGACCTCACATGATCGTCAGCATGACCGGTTTCGGCGACGCAACGGCGGAACGCGACGGCACGCATTACGCCGTCGAGGTCCGTTCGCTCAACAACCGCTATTTCAAGCCGGTGATCAAGCTCCCCGACAACGTGAGCGGCCTGGAACCGGAACTGGAAACGATGCTCCGCGAAAAGCTGATTCGCGGATCGATCACGTTCATCCTGAAGATGCGCGTCGACAGCGCCGAGGCCGCCTATCACATCAACACGGCCGCGCTGAATGCGTACATCGATCAGTTGAAGAACGTGAAGGGTTTGGATGGCATCGCACGGATCGACATCGCAAGTCTTGTGCAGTTGCCCGGCGTCTGCCAGGAACCGCGCGACGAAACGGATGAGATCGAAAAGCACGGCCCGATGATCCGCGAACTAGCCGTTAAGGCGGTCGAGAAACTGATCGGCATGCGGCATCGCGAAGGCAAGTCGCTGTTCGAAGACCTGATGAAGCATTCCGGTGTGATCAAGACCGAGCTGAGCGAAATCGCCAAGCGAGCGCCAAACATCATCAATCAATACCACCAGCGCCTGACCAACCGCGTAAATGAACTAATTGGCAAGGCTGAGCTGAAAATCAACGAGTCGGACTTGATCAAAGAAGTCGCGGTGTTCGCCGAGCGCGCGGATGTGTCCGAAGAAATCCAACGGCTGACGCATCACCTGGTGTCGTTCGAGCAATCCTGTCGAACCGGCGAACATGCAGGTCGCAAGCTGGATTTCATCACGCAGGAAATGCTGCGAGAAGCCAACACGATCGCGAGCAAAGCGAACGATGCGGAGATCGGCGGGCGTGTGGTGGAGATTAAGGGTGCGATCGATCGGTTGAAGGAACAGGTTCAGAACGTGGAATAACTCGGATCACTCGTGGATAAGGAGCCCACTCTCGACTATAGCCGGCCGCGCAAGGATGAAGAGCGCACCGCGAAAAACTTTGAGCGCTGGGCGATCACATTGTTTGTCGCGTTTTCTTTGGCCCTCGCAGCGGTATTGACCTGGGTAGTGAGTTCGGGATTTGCGCAATGGCAGCGTGATTGATGACGCAAATGGAGAAGAAATCAAAAGGTCTCCTCATCGTCCTCTGCGGCCCCAGCGGGGTCGGCAAGAGCACGATCTCGCTTCAGCTCGAGAAGCAGCTCAATCTCTGGTACACGGTCAGTGCAACCACGCGTGCCAAGCAGGACGGCGATGAGAAGGGAAAAACTTACGATCACATCGATCGCAAGGAATTCTTCCGCCGGCTCGACAGCGACGAATTCCTCGAATACGCCCAAGTGTATGGCGATTATTATGCAACGCCCAAGCATCCGGCGCTGGATCATCTGTGTGATGGCCAGGACGTATTGCTCGAAATCGACGTGCAGGGCGCGTTGCAGGTGCGGCATCATTATCCGGACGCGCTGCTGATTTTCATTCTGCCGCCCGATGAGCCTACACTGTTGCAGCGATTAACCGACCGCGGGCGGGACAGCGACGACGATATTCAAAAACGTTTCCGCGCCGCCAAGCGCGAAATTCACATGGCCAAGGGCAGCCGCGCGTTCGATCACATGGTGATCAATGACGAACTGAGCAAGGCGGTTGCCGAGATTATCAAGTAC
>JACMJD010000366.1 GCA_014380825.1 Phycisphaerae bacterium
CGTTCTCGATGAAGATGCGGCGAGAGACGACCGGATCGATCGGCCCGTAATGCACGAGATGCTTGGCGACGAGCACTAGGCCGTAAAGCGTGACCTTTTCGTACGCGACGACGTGCGCCGTTTTTCCCTGCCAGTGCGGTTCGAAATATTCGCGACGCACCAGATGATCGGCCAGCGATTCGACCCACTCCGGTCGGATGCCGGCCAGGGTGCGGGCGTAGAGCTTGGTCGTCTCAACCAGCTCGGCGGACATCACCCATGAGGGTTTTTGTTTGAACAAGGTCGAGCCGGGGAACAAGCTGAACTTTGTGCCGCGGGCGCCGGTGTATTCGTGCGTCTCGCCTTTCATCCCGATGTTGCCGAGGAGGCCAGACAGCAGTGCGCGATGGATGGCGGCGTGCTTGGCGGGTGGAAGCTCGTCGACGTGCACTCGATCGAGATCGCGCGGCTTGTGTTGTGGTTGGCCGAGGCGACGGGCGGAGCGCGGGTGCTTCATCGCGGCGCTCCTTTGATGCGGTGGTCGCGGCGATGTGATCCGCGTTGCGGACCCTCTTCCCGGCCCTCTCCCAGAGTACTGGGAGAGGGAGTAATCCGTTTGCGGCGTTCGCCTAGCTCGTGGATTTGCTGCGCGAGCTGTGCGTGGACGTCTTGCCATTCGCGGACGCGGATGAACGAGAGGAAATTCTCGCGGCAGAATTTTCGGAACTGGCGCGAGCTCAACTCCTGCTCCTTGCGCTTCAGGAAATTCCACAGACGGAGGAACGAGAGGAAATCGCTCGTCTCATCGCGATACTTGCCGTGCGCCTGATCGGCGGCCTCCTGCTGATCCATCGGCCGATCGCGCGGATCTTGAACGCTCAAAGCTGCCGCGATGATCAGCATCTCGTCCAAGCAATCTTCCTCGATCGCCTGCAAGCACATGCGTCCGATTCGCGGATCAACCGGCAGCCGCGCAAGCGACCGTCCGATGTTCGTCAGCTCATTCTCCTCATCAATGGCGGCCAGCTCTCGCAGCGTGTGGTAGCCATCGCGGATCTGTCGCGTGTCGGGTGGATCGAGAAACGGAAACTCTTCGATCGGGCCGAGGTTCAGATATTTCATCTGAAGGATGACGCTGGCGAGGCTCGTGCGGAGGATTTCCGGCTCGGTGTATGCGGTCCGCGCACTGAAATCTTCTTCGGAATACAGTCGAACGCAGACGCCTTCGCTCACGCGCCCGCAGCGGCCCTTGCGCTGATCGGCACTGGCTTGTGAAATCGGTTCGATCGGCAGGCGCTGCACTTTCGTGCGCGCGTTGTATCGGCTCAAACGCGCCAGGCCGAGATCGACGACGTAGCGGATTCCCGGAACCGTGAGTGATGTTTCGGCGACGTTTGTCGCGAGGACGATTCGCTTCTGCTTTGAAGGCTGGAAGACCTTCATCTGCTGATCGGAACTCAATCGTCCGTACAGCGGCAACACTTCGACGTGCGACTGAAATCGATTCCGCAGCGCGTCTGCGGTGTCGCGGATCTCGCGCTCACCGGGGAGGAAGACGAGCGTGTCACCAGATGCTTTAGACCAGAGCTCATCGACCGCGCGGACGATTCCGTCGATTGGATCGAGATCATCTTCTTTTCGCGAAGACCCTGAGCTTCCGCTCGGGGTTGTCAGCGGTTCGTCGTGTTCAAGTTCCTCGACGGATCTCAGCGGTCGATATCGCACGTCGACGGGATACATCCGTCCCGACACTTCTATGATCGGCGCATCGTTGAAATGTCTGCTGAAACGCTGCGGGTCGATCGTCGCGCTGGTGATGATCACGCGCAGATCCGGGCGCTTCGGCAACAATTGTTTGATGTATCCCAGAAGAAAATCGATGTTCAGGCTTCGCTCGTGCGCCTCGTCGATGATCAGCGTGTCGTAATGTTGAAGCAGCCGATCGTGCTGCGTCTCGGCGAGCAGGATTCCGTCGGTCATCAGCTTCACGTATGTATCGCGGCTGGTGACGTCGCCGAAGCGGATTTTGTAGCCGACTTCGTTTCGCAGCACGACACCGAGTTCCTGCGCGATTCGCGTCGCGACGGTGCGCGCCGCGATGCGGCGCGGTTGCGTGTGGCCGATCATTCCGGTGACGCCGCGACCCAGTTCCAGGCAGATTTTCGGGAGCTGCGTGGTCTTTCCGGATCCCGTTTCACCACAGACGACGACGACCTGATTCCGCTCGATCAGCTCGGCGATCTCCCGCTTTCGCTGCGCGATCGGCAGCTCGTCGGCAAACGTTGGCCTGGGCAGCCTCGCGCGGCGGTCGTCAATTTGTTGCGGGGTGAATCGGTTCAATGCCAGTCCCGTAAAACGTTACGGACGAAGTGTAGCACCACACGACGCACTGCGGCGCGCGGGTGACTGTACTTTTCGTCGACGATGTCGCACACTCTTGCCCTCACCCCAGCCCTCTCCCCTTCGGCTAGGCTCAGGACGGGCCGGAGTACTGGGAGAGGGGGCCATATAAAGGAAATCACAAATGTCAGTGTCGGTCGGATTCATCGGCGCGGGAAATATCAATCGCTACCACATGAAGAACGCGCAGGCGGCAGGCTTGAAGCTCGTCGCGGTGGCGGATGTGGTCGAGTCGGCTGCCGGAGATGCGATGAAGCAGTACTCGATGGCGAAGTCGTACGGCGATTACAACCAGTTGCTTGCAGACAAAGACGTGCAGGCGGTGATCATCGGCACGCCGAACAAATTCCACGCCGAGCAGGCGATCGCATCGCTCAACGCCGGCAAGCACGTGTTCCTCGAAAAGCCAATGGCCATGAACGTCGCCGAGGCGGATGCGATTGTGGCGGCGTCGAAGAAGAGCGGCAAGACGCTTCAGATGGGCATGATCAATCGCTTCAAGGGCGCCGCGCAGACGCTGAAGAAGTTCGTTGACTCCGGTCGTTGCGGAAACATCTACGCCGCGCACACCGCGTGGTATCGACGCCGCGGAATTCCCGGCTTCGGAGGATGGTTCACAACCAAATCGATGTCCGGCGGCGGCGCGCTGATCGACATCGGCGTACACATGCTCGATCTCACGCTATATCTGATGAACTTTCCTAAACCGGTCGCGGTGAGCGGCGCAACGTACAACATCTGGAAAGAATTGGGCGACTACACCTACACCAACATGTGGGGCGCGCCGACTCCGAACGGAAAAAAAGACGTCGACGATTACGCGCTCGCGCTCATCCGCTTCGACGGGGGGCAGACGCTTCAGCTCAACATCAGTTGGGCCCTCAATGTCGGCAGCATGAATCCCGAGCAGGTCGTGCGCGTCATGGGCGACAAGGGCGGCGTCGCGCTGGAAGGTTTGGACACACCGATGATCTACACCGAAGAAGCCGGCCAGATCGTCGACATCAAGCCGCAGTACGCGAACGTCGATCCGGGGATCGAGGAGATCAAACAGTTTGCGGCCGTCGTGCGCGGCGAGATGAAACCGACCGCGACGGCGGAGCAGGGTCGAACGGTGCAGGCGATTCTCGAAGCGATTTATCGATCGGGTGAAGAGCAACGCGAGGTTCCGGTTACTTGATCGATTCGTTCTGACGATCGAGTTCCCCGCGATATTTCGCCATGATGCGATCGACCAAGCCAGGGAACAGCGTGGCAAAGCTCAACATGAATCGCGCCGGCGCCAGTGGCCAGACTTCCGGGCGCGGGCGACGAATCGCTTTGATCATTTTCTTCGCGACCACCGCCGCCGACTGACGCACTTCGCCCTTCCCTTGAGGCGGCATTTTCAGCCCGCCTTCGCGCTCGGCCACCTTGAAGAATTCGGTTTCGGTGCCGACCGGATGCACGCTGGTGACGGCAATCCGCGACGGTTTCAGCTCAACGCGCAGGGCTTCGCTGATTCCAAGCTGCGCGAACTTTGTCGCTGAATACGCGCCGAAAAATGGCAGTCCGCGTCTCGCGGCCGCCGATGTGACGATCATGATCTGCCCGCGAACTCCATCACGTCGCTCCTGTTTTTCCATGACCGGAACGGCCGCGCGGATGCAATCCGTGGTGCCGAAGACGTTGGTCTTGAAGATCGAAAGCATCTCATCCGACGATGTCTTGGCAACCGGTCTGGTCAAGCCGTAGCCGGCATTGCAGACCAGCGTGTCGATTCGGCCGAAGTGCTCGACCGTGTGCGCGATGAGCATCTGGCAGTCTTCAGGTCGTGAAACATCCGATCGCACGACAAGATGATTCCCGCCAAGCGAAGTGTTGAGTTCGATCAGACGATCTTCGCGGCGTGCGCTCAAGACGAGCCGCGCGCCCGCATCAGAAAGCTGCCGCGCCAATTCGTATCCGATGCCGGCACTGGCGCCGGTGATGATGACAACCATCTCTTTCAATTCGCGCAACATTTGCGCGTCAGCGTAGCACGGGTGCGCGGGACGTGCACTTCTCGTGGCATGGGCGTCTCGCCCGTGCGCATGCGGCTCAAGCCGCATACGCGCGATCGAGACGCCCACGCCACGGGAATGCGCGCGCGACCCGTGCTACGATAGGACGCATGTTCACCGGCATCGTCGAACGAACTTTGCGCGTCGCGGCCGTCGCCGACGGTCCCAAGTTCAGGCGGCTGACGATTGCCGGCGATTGGAACGATCTGCGCGATGGCGAAAGCATCGCGGTGAACGGTGTCTGTTTGACCGTTGCGGAAATCGGTGATGAACTAGTGGGTTTTGACGTGATCAAAGAAACGCTCGATCGCACGAATCTCGGCCTGCTCGTGAACGGCGATGAAGTGCACGTCGAACGCTCGCTGCGCGTGGGCGATCGGATCGACGGCCATTTCGTGCTCGGACATGTGGATGGCCGCGCGACGATTGTCAATCAAAAAGCGACCACGGAAGAATGGCGAACGGTGCTCGAGGCGCCGGAAGATCTTGCCCGATTTCTCGCGCCCAAGGGTTCGGTTGCGCTGGACGGTATCAGTTTAACGATCGCGAGCTTGAACG
The DNA here is from genome assembly GCA_014380825.1 of Phycisphaerae bacterium. Next base: position 4,980 of record JACMJD010000366.1, read on the forward strand.
GAAATCGCTTTGAAGTCGCATTGATTCCGACCACGTTGAAACTAACGACAATCGGCCGAAAGCACGTCGGCTGGCCCTGCAATTTCGAGGCCGACATCCTGACGAAAAGCGTTGTGAATTACCTTGAACGGAGAGATCGGTGAACCGATCATGAGAGAGGTAAGAGGGTAGAGGTTAGAGGTTAGGAAATTCTTTCCGACCTGACCTCTAACCTCTAACCCCTAACCTCTATGGACTATCGTCCCACCATCGCGATCACGCTTGGCGATCCTGCGGGCATCGGGCCTGAGGTGATCGTGAAGGCGCTCAACGATCCGGTCGTCCGGCATCGGGCGCGGTACATCATTTACGGAATGAACGAGCTGCTCGCGTACGCCGCCGACCTTGCGGAATACGATGTGTTCTGGTGGCGCGATCAGTATAGCGGGCGACTGCGTTCGTATCCGCATGATGTCGTCGTCGTCGATTACGACCAGTATTCGATGCTCGGCAGCGCGATCCGCAGCCCCAGCAAAATGGGCGGCGATGCATCGATGCGATTCTGCCTGGATGCGATCGAGGCTGCCCAGAAGAAACTGGTCGATGCGGTCGTCACGGCGCCGATCGCGAAGGAAAGCTGGAAGCTGGCCGGCTACAACTTTCCGGGGCACACGGAACTCTTCGCGCAGCGCACCGGATCACGTCGCTACACAATGATGTTCGCCGGCGGTCCGCTAAAAGTCGCGCTGGCGAGCGTTCACATTCCGCTGATGGGTTTGTGGGGCAAGCTGAACATCGGCGCGGTGTTTCAGCCGATCGAGCTGCTGCATCAGGCGTTGGTCGAATGGTTCGACATCCCGAAACCGCGCATCGCGGTGGCTGGCGTGAACCCGCACGCCAGCGAAAACGGTCAGTTCGGCGACGAAGAAGAACGCATCATCGCTCCCGCCATCCAGATGGCGCGCGAACAAGGAATCGACGTCACCGGCCCCTACCCGCCCGACACGATTTTCATGCGCGCCCGCGACGGCCACTTCGATGCGGTGGTGGCGATGTATCACGATCAGGGTCTGATCCCGGTGAAGCTGCTGGCGTTCGACCGCGCGGTGAACGTCACGCTCGGCCTGCCGATCATCCGCACCAGCCCCGATCACGGCACGGCGTTCGATATCGTGGGTCGAAATCGGGCAAATCCGGGCTCAATGCGATCCGCCATAGAACTTGCGATCGACCTGGCCGTGAAACGACATCGGTTGCAGAACGCGCCGCGCCCGATGCCCAACCCAAAGCCGGAATGATTCGCCGCGCGACGTGTTTTGGCGGAGAATCGTCGTCGTAAACTACCGCAAGATTTTCCTGGTCGCATTCATCTGCTCGCTGGCGGCGGCGGCAGGGATCGGCGTGTTTGGGATTGTCTCCTCCCGCTACGGCGACGGACATTTGCTAGCGACGATGGCGAGCATCGCGCTCTTCAGCCTGACGGCGCTCGGGAGCGCGATCGTGCTGGATAAGCGCAAGTGGCGAATCGCGATGATGACATCGTTCGGAGTCAGCGCGGTTGGATTGTGTCTGTTCCTCGTGATGATCTATCTCAGACGGGGAATCAATTCACCCTACGATCAGTACCTCACACAGGCGATGGGATTGTCGGCGACGCTGGCGGTGGCGATGCCGCTGGGCGGATTGCTGGCGATGACTCGATTCGAACAGTCCGGGTTCAGGTTTGTTCGGATTGCCAGCATAGCGATGGTCTTCATCGCCGCGGGAATCATCTGCCTGGGAATCATCGCTTTCGACAACCTGAATTCCGATTACCCCAAGCTCCTCGGTGTCGCGGTGATACTGGCGGCGCTCGGGACGATCTGTCTGCCGGTCCTTCACAAGATCGCCGGCATGCCGCCGCCATGCGAGACCGTGGCGAGCGATCTGCTCATCACCGTCATCTGCCCGCGATGTTCACTATCCCAGCCCCTGACGACCGGCGAATCACGGTGCGCCCAGTGCCGCCTGCGGTTCGTGATCGAAGTCGAAGAACCGCGCTGCCCCAAGTGCCGTTATCTGCTTTACCAATTGACCGAGCCGCGCTGCCCGGAATGCGGCACGCCCGTCGACAACTCCGACATTCTCACGCCCGCCAACACCCCGGCGGTTTGACAGGCCCGGCACTCGTCCAGTACCGTTCCACGGCTCGCCATTGAGCCGATTGGCGAGGTTGTAGCTTAGTTAAAAAGTGGAAGAAATGACCCCTGCCAAGCCCGCCGTCAACCGCGCAAAAGCGTACCTGAAGGTGCGCCATAAGACCGTCCGGGACATGCTCAAGGAGCTCAAGCTCGACGGCATGCTGCTGACCCATCCGCCTGACCTGGAATGGCTCAGCAATTTCACTGGCGACGATTCGATCGGGTTCATCACGGAGAAGGATTTTCATCTCATCACCGACTTCCGCTACAAGCAGCAGGCGGAGCTGGAAGCGGGCTGGCTGAAGCTGGCGATTCGCGACGGGAAGATGGTCGACACGCTCAGCAAAACCCTGAACGAGACCAAGGCCACGCGGATCGGATTTGAAGCCAACTTCACGACGTTTGGCCAGATCACCGCGCTCGATCACGCACTGAAGGAACACGCCAAGAGCAACGGCGGCGGCGAGCCGGAGCTGGTTCCGCTGGAAAACGTGATGAGCAACCTGCGCAAGGTGAAGGACGATCACGAGGTCGATCTGGTGCGCAAGGCGGTGCAGATCGCGGAGGAAGCGTTCGAAGCCATCAAGGATGAAATCAAAGCCGGTCAGACGGAGGGCTATCTCGCTGGCCTGCTGATCATGGAATTGCGATCGCGCGGCGCATCGGATGCCAGCTTTCCGCCCATCGTTGCGGCCGGCACGAATAGCTCGCTGCCGCATTATCGACCTGGCGAAACGTTGGTCGCGCGCGACCAGCCGCTGCTGTTCGACTGGGGCGCACAGTACAAGGGTTATTGCAGCGATCTGACGCGAACGTATGTGATTGGCCGGGCGAGCGCGAAGATCAAGCAGATTTACAAAGTCGTCTACGAAGCCCAGCAGGAAGCGATCAAGTTTCTTCGGCCGGGCGTGACGACGCTGCAGGCGGATCGTGTCGCTCGGGATGTGATCGAAAAAGCCGGCTTCGGCGAATTCTTCGGCCACGGCCTCGGTCACGGCATCGGCCTGGATATTCACGAGCTGCCCACCATGCGAAAGTCCGGAGGCGAAGAAGAGTTGCGGCCCGGCATGATCGTCACGGTCGAACCGGGAATTTATCTTCCCGGCGAG
>JACMJD010000367.1 GCA_014380825.1 Phycisphaerae bacterium
GCGGCGGGTGCGGTGCGGGCGCGGAGATTGGAATTGCCATTGGGGACAGGATTATTGGGCACCGAACGATGAACAACGTTCATCCCGCGGCCGGCGGTGATCTCGAATAATTCGATGCGTTTGAGTCCCATCCAGCGGCGATGCTGAACGGTACGGGTGTGAAGTATGACTGCGTCCGGACCGAGCACCGACTTCACGCGTGTCAGCGCTTCAGCCATGCTCGAACCTTGAAATGTCTGGAGCTGCATCCTTGCCTCTCACTCGACGTTCACCGGCGAACACTTTGGCGATTGTCGGGTCGTATCCTTACAACCCGCAACCGGCCCGTTCACCGCTATTTAGCCGCCATTTTAATCGCCCATATTAAGCACCCGCGCCAAGCCATCTGCTCAACCACGCAGGCCCTAACCACTGAGGCTAACCAACCCGACGGCCTCGACCGATACCTCTTGGACAATCTCGTTATACGCCAAAACTGCGACTTGCGGAATAGCCGTTTCGATCATTCGCCGGAGCGACGCACGAATTTGTGGGCTGCACACGATCACCGGACTGCGCCCCAGCTGCGTTAGTTCGCCGACCTTTTCACCAATTCGCTTGACCAATGCCTGTTGCGTCTGCGGCGGCATCGTGGTGCCGCCTTTCTCGCGGTCGTTGTGTCCGACGATCAAATCTTCGACCGCCGGGTCCAGCGTCACGCACCAGAGTTTATCACGATCATCGACGTATTGCTTACAAATTGTCCGCGCCATCGCGTGCCGGCAATACTCGGTGAGCACGTCCAGATCCTTGGTGCGCGACGCCCAGTCGCCGAGCGTTTCGACGATCGTTTCCAGATCGCGCACGGGCACGCGCTCGCGCAGCAGGTTCTGCATCACGCGCTGCAATTCGCCGGGCTTGATCTGCGCGGGGATCACTTCTTCCACCACCGCCGGCGCTTTTTCTTTCAGATTCTCGATCAGGTTCTTCACTTCCTGTCGCGTCAGAAGTTCATGGGCGTGCGTCTTCACCACTTCTGTCAGGTGCGTCGCGAGCACGCTGGTGGCTTCGACGACGGTGTAGTTCATCAACTCCGCCTGCGAGCGCTGGCTCTCGGTGATCCAATACGCCGGCAGGCCGAACGCCGGCTCGATCGTCTGCTCGGCCGCTGGCATCGGGCCGGACGTCGCGCCGTTGTCCATCGCCAGAAACTGATCCGGATAGGTGACGCCTTGCGCCAAACCTTGGCCGCGAATTTTGATGACGTAGTCGTTGGCGCCTAATCGCATATTGTCGCGAATGCGCACCGGGGGAACGATGATACCCAGTTCAATCGCCACCTGCCGGCGGATCATGCTGATGCGCGACAGAAGATCGCCGCCTTTGCTTTCATCGACGAGCTTCACGAGCCCGTAGCCGACCTCGAGCTCCATCGCATCGACATCGAGCAATTTCTCCACTTTCTCCGGTTCTTTGACAGCCGCCGCCTTGGCGCTGTCGGCCTCTGTTTTTCTTACCGCGACGGCGGTGCGCTTTTCATTTCGGAACAGGATGAACGCCAGCGCTGTGCAGCACCCGCCGACAACGAGCATCGGAAACGCCGGCAAACCAAAGACGCTCATCGTTGCCAAAAATATCGCCGCTACGACCAGCGCCGCGGGCTTGGCGAACAATTGCCCAAGCATCTCGTCGCCGAGGTCTTTGCGGCTGCTCGATCGCGTAACGATCAAGCCCGCGGCAAGGGAGACGATAAACGCGGGGATCTGCGAGACCAGACCGTCGCCGATCGTCAGGATCGTATACAGCTCGGCCGTCTCCATCAGCTTCCAGCCGTGCTCGACCATGCCGACGTACATGCCGCCGATGATGTTGATGATCGTGATCACCACCGCCGCGATCGCGTCGCCGCGAACGAACTTGGATGCACCGTCCATCGCGCCGTAGAAGTCCGCCTCCTGTGCGATCGCCTCGCGCCGCCGCCGCGCCTCGGCCTCGTTGATCGTGCCGGCATTGAGATCGGCATCGATCGCCATCTGCTTGCCGGGCATCGCGTCCAACGTAAACCGTGCGGCCACTTCGGAGATGCGTGTTGCGCCTTTGGTGATGACGACGAACTGAATGACGAAGATGATGACGAAGATGATGATGCCGACGGCAAGCTTGTCGCCGGTGACAAACTGCGCGAACGCTTGCACGACATGGCCCGCCGCGTAGTGCGCCTGCTCCACGGTGCGGCCATCGTCGCCGGCGGCCAGGATTAGCCGGGTCGTCGCGACGTTGAGCACGAGTCGGAACAGGGTGATCGCCAGCAGCAATGACGGGAAAACCGTGAACTCCAATGCCGACTTAATGTACACCGTGGTCACCAGAATGATGATCGAAAGCGTGATATTGATGACCAGCAGGAAATCCAGCACGTGCGACGGGAGTGGCGCGAGCAGCACGAGCAACAGCAGCACCACGGCGATCGGGAAGATCATGCCGCGATTGCTCTGCATTCGCCCGTAGATGGAGATGTTCGCGCCGGCTGCACTCATTTAGCTGATCAAACGGCTTGGAGACGCCGGGCCTTTCCGTTGAGTTCGTACACGTACGCCAGGATCTCGGCGACCGCAGCGTAATACTCTTCTGGCACTTCCTGCCCGACTTCTACCGTCTTATAGAGCGCCCGCGCCAGGGGCGGCCGTTCGAGGATCGGAACGCCGTTCTCGATCGCGATCTCGCGAATTTTCAGTGCGAGATAATCCATTCCCTTGGCGACGACCTTGGGCGCGACCATCGTGCCTGATTCGTATTTGATCGCGATCGCGAAGTGCGTCGGGTTGGTGACGATCACGTCCGCCGTCGGCACGTCCTGCTTCAGCCGCTGCAATGACCGCTGCATCTGAATCTGCCGGCGGCGCTGCTTGATTTGCGGATCGCCGTCCATGCGCTTCATTTCGTCCTTCACCTGCTGCTTGGTCATTCGCAGCTCGCGTTCCATTTTGAACCGCTGGTAGACGTAATCGATGATCGCAAGGATCAGCAGGAAGATGGCGATCCGCATCGCAATGTCGTACATGATCTGCGCGCCGAGCCCGAATATCTGCTCGTGGGAAAGCTGTGTCGCGCCGACAATCTGGCCGATTCGGTCGTAGACCGCCGAATACGCAACCGCGCCGATAAGACCCATCTTGGCGATGTTCATCAGCATCGAAACCACGCCCTGCCCGCCGCCGAAGATCTTCTTCAGACCGCGGGTGGGATTCAGCATCTCCAGCTTGGGCTGCACTCGCGATGGCGACAGGAAGAAGCCCACCTGCGCGATGTTCATCGCGATCGCAACCAGCATCATGCCGACCATAATTGGCAGCATCGCGAATGCGACATGAAGGACCAGGTCGACAATCACCGTTCCAACAGCAGGGTTGTTGAAGTCGCCGAGCGATTGTGCGCCCAGCGTCGTCTCCATCACCGCCTTAACGGCTGTGACGATGCCGCTGCCGAACCAGGTCATCAGCATCACGGCCGCCAGCATCAGCGCGGCCGCGGTGAGGTCCGCCGAGCGAGCGACTTGTCCCTGCTCGCGCGCTTCCTGGCGCCGGCGTGGCGTAGGCGCTTCGGTTTTGTCGCCAAAGTCATCAGCCATGAGCGCGATTCCCCCCGCTCCAGCGACCAACGACTTCGCCCACCGAATCAATCAGCGACGCCGAGAGCGTGTCGCTGGTCAGCGTGATCCCGACCATCATGACGACAATTCCAACAACCGCCCGCAGCGAAAGGCCGGTGGTCATGATATTGAATTGCGGCATCGCCCGGCTGATCGCGCCCATCGCCAGGTCCACGACCAGCATCGTAAAGAACATCGGCGCCGCGAGGCGCATCGCCAGCATCGTGGAGCTGGTGAACATGTCCAGGATGGTGTCGAAAAGCGGTCGATCCATCGTCAGTGACAACAGCGGCGCGGTGACGAAACTCTCGTTCACCGCTTTGATCATCGCGATATGTCCGCCGATGATGAGGAAGATCACCAGCGTGAGCATGAAATACATGTCGCCGACCAGCGTGCCGGCCTGACCGAATTGCGGATCGAAGACTTCGGAGAGGTTAAACCCGATCTGCTGACCGATCATCTCCCCCGCCCACTGCGCCGCGACGAACGTGAAGCTGACGATCATTCCCATCGCCGCGCCGAACGCGATCTCGCCGGCGATGCCAAGTGTCAGTGCTCCGAGTGTTTCGGGGAAAACGATCGGTTCGGTAATCGCGCTCATCGCACCCAGCGCCGCGGTGGCGGCGAACATTACCTTGACGCGCTTGGGAATCTTGGCCGACCCGAATAACGGGGACATCACCATCAGCCCTGCCATTCGAAAGAATGTGAGGACGAAGGCCGGCAAAAAACTGATCGCACTCTCTAACGACATCTTGACTCAATCACGAAAACGCCAACCCGGACGGCAATACAAAAGCCCGTGCAATCGCTGCGCTACGGCAGTTCTCCGGTGGAGAACATGCTCGTCGCGTATTCCATTAAACGGATCTCAATCCACGGCATCAGCAGAATGGCCGCGAGGATCATTGCGGTAATCTTGGGGACAAAGGTGAGCGTCTGCTCCTGGATCTGCGTCACCGCCTGAACCAGCGAGACGACAATGCCGACCACCAATCCGATGAGGAGCATCGGCCCGGCGATCACCAGTGTGAGCAGCAGAGTATGACGAACGAATTCGGAAGCCGCTTCGACAGACATGTGTTACACCCGTCCTTGAGTGCCCTTCGGCGACCGATCCTGACCATCGGCGCCGCGGATCGAATGGAGACCATCGGATCCTGTCCCTTGAGCAATCCTTTGCTCATACTGGCAACGCGGCGCTAGCGCACCGCTAACCAGTGAGGGTAAAACTACCCATCAGGCTCGATGTAATCAAGCGCCATCCGTCGACCAAAACGAAAAGCAGCAACTTAAATGGCAGTGAAATCAACACCGGCGGCAGCATCATCATGCCCATGCTGATGAGGATGGCGCTGATGACCATGTCGATGATCAGGAACGGCAAATAGATTTTAAACCCCATGATGAACGCCGTCTTAAGCTCGCTCAGCATGAACGACGGTATCAATGTCATCGTGCTGATGTCGGCCCAGGTGGGATTGGCGGCTTTGAGTTTTTGCTCCGGGGTATCGTTCGCGTGAGCGAAGTCATGAAACATGTAAACGCCGTCCTCATTCCCCGCCTGTTCGATCTGGCCGATCATGAAGTCTCGTAGGGGGATTTGCGCTTTCTCCAGCGCGACGCGCTGCTCCATTTGCCCGTTCAGATAGGGCTGCAGAGCGGTTTCGTTCACTTTCTGCCAGGTCGGCCCCATCACCAGAAACGTCATGAACAGCGAAAGCCCGATGATGATCTGGTTGGGCGGCAATTGCTGGGTACCCATCGCCTGACGGAGCAATGAGAGGACGATGACGATGCGCGTAAAGCTCGTCATCATGATCAGGATGGAGGGTGCCAACGAGAGCACCGTCAACAGAATGATGACCTGCATCGCGGCGCCGAAGTTGGCGGGCGTGGAGATGTCCGGCAACTGAATCGGCCCGGCCGGCGAAGGGACGATGCTGGTCTGCGCCGTCGCGACCGAAGCGCCGAGCGAACCAATGAACAACACGCCCGCAACCGCGAGCAATCCTATCCTTCGAGCGTCCATGCCCAATCTCGCTATCACAGGCTCCGCCTGTGGTTACAGAAATCAATCCTCCCGACGCACGACGCGCGTCAGGGTTCGCATTCGATCGATCAGCCCGCTGATCTCAGTCTGGGCGTTTTTCATGTCGGGATCCATCTTGGATGACTCGCCGATCTCGGACGGATCGTCCGAGGAATCGATCGATTCGGCCGGCGGGTCAAATTCTTTCCGAGCCCGTCCGAACATCGCGTTAAACGCTCGGCGAGGCGATACTGCGGTTTCCTGATTATCGATCTGGCCGAGCAATGCCGCTACTTCGTCGGCGTCGGCGATATCGCACAGCGTCGAAAGCTGCCCGCCGCTGTCTCCGACGACGACAATGCGCCGCCCGATGTGCAGCAGCATGACCTGCTGCTTGGGCGCGATCGGCGAACGCGCCAGGACGCGGACAACACGCGATCCCGCGCCGGCGGCGATGCTTGGGTATATCTTTCCAATGACGAACTTGAGAACGAAGATCAGCCCGAGCACGATCCCCAGTGCCCCGCACAGCCGCTGCCAATCAAAGGTCTGCGCCGTGGGCGTTGATGCCGAGTTCGCGGTTTTGAGGGAGCGCTTGATCGGCTGGGTGTCAAATGCACCGCCATCCGGCGCCGCCGCCGCGGGCTGTGTCGATTGGGCGTGGGCAGTTGATGTCAGGAGCAGCAACAGCGTCATCGTAAGAGCGAATGACGCGGCGCGTCCGACCTCAGGATAACGGGTGAGTTGAGGATGACGCGGCCGGGCGATCATCACACCTCTTCTCTGACGGTCGCGATGATCTCGTTCACGCGCACGCAGAAATTATCGTTGAGGACCAGCACTTCGCCGCGGGCGACGAGCCGATCGTTGACAAAAACGTCGACCGGGTCGCCGGCGAGCTTATCGAGCTCGACCACCGAGCCTTCGGCGAGTTTCAGCACGTCTTCAACGAGCATTTGCGAACGGCCGAGCTCGATCTTGACGTTGAGCTCGACGTCGCGGAGCAGATCGATACTGCTGGCCTGTGAATCGCTAAGTGCTTGCTGAAACGCGGGTAGATCGATCTGCGTGGTGGCGGGCAACGGCTTGTGTAGTGCCCCACCCTTCCCCGCCGCCGCTTGTGCCTCGGCCATGAGTTGGGAGGCAAGATCGTTGTCACCCGACGGCTTCGGTCCGTCGGCGTCGTCGAAGCTCGCTTGCTTCAGCAGCGCCTCGAGTTCCGCCATGTCCGGCGCCAGGTTTTCGAGGTTCGCCAGCGGGTCCTGTTCCGTCACGGGTGCCGGACGGGATGACGAAGCTGTGGTAGCCGCCGGAGATGGAGTTGTCGGCGCGCCGGGCGCGTCATCGAAACTCCCCAGCGCGGCAAGTTCTGCCGCGAGCGGGTCAGCCTGTGCGCCAGATTGCGCGACTGGCGGCGTAGGCGACGACGCGCCAGCCTGCGAATTAGCCTGCGTGTTTGCCTGTGAATTACCGGGGGAAGACGATTGGGGTTCGTCAGCCATACTCACCATCCTTGGCGCGGAGCACCAAGCTTCCTTGGTAGTCTCCTTTGGCCGCGATCAGCGGTGCCAGGTGGCGAGCGAAGTGCCGGTCAGAAATCCGTTCTGAACGGGATACAACGTGGAACGAGCACCTCTTCGACGTAGCCGTCGCCGACGATTTCGTCCAAGTGAAACTTCACCTGACGCCGAAGCGTCTCCAGACCTGGCTCAGACCCGCCCCCGAGTTTTTCGGGATCGGACTGCGCTATAATGGTACGAACACGGTCTTTAATCAAGGCCCCGCGCTCCTTGATGGCTTTTTCCACCTTCACCTTGTTCGATCCTTTGACCACGGCGTAGATGCTGACGTCGTACAAAAATGTGCGTCCGGTGCCCTTGTTGGGGGCGCGAAACTCGACCAGTGCTAGCTCGTACTGCTTCTTGGGATCGATCTTTTCTTTCTTTTCCGTCGCTGCACCGTCGCCATGACCGGCATCGGCGGGTGCGTCGCCGTGGCCGTCTGCGGCGGCGGTCTCATCGCCGTGTTCAGCGCCGGCCGCGCCTTCGTCGCCATGCTCGGCGAGATCGACCTGCGCGCTGGCTTCTTTCGGTCCGCCGGCGAGCATCTTAAAGCCCGCGAACAATACGACGGCCTCGATCATCATCACGCCGCCAAGCAGAACGGGCAGCTTAGTCAGCAGCGCCGCGATCCCGGCTTTCTTCTTTGGGGCTTTGGCGTCGGCCTCGGGGGCGTCCTTCTTTTTGTCGGCTTTGTCAGACATGCGCGTGGCCTTTCGGAATCGTTCGCGACGCCGACCAAATGGTGCGACGTCCGATCGTTATCGGCAGGAGTGACGGCCAAACACTTGGTTAGTCCGTTATGGGACGTCGCACGAGTCGTCCGTAGTCGATCGCGCGCCGGATGACCTCCTGCATCGTCTCTTTCACCATCATCTTGTCGCCGTGATCGGTGCATACCACCGTATCTGGTGTCTGCTCGACGTACCGGATCTTGTCGGCATTGAGCACAAACGATTGACCGTTAAGGCGAGTGAGTTGGATCATTTTGTCAGTGGAAAGTGGAAAGTGGAAAGTGGAAAGAAAAAGACACGCGTTCTTTTTTTCCACTCTCCACTCTTCACTCACCACTCTCCACTAAGTACAAGTTGCCCTCGCGACAGCAGAATAAACACCTGTCGCGAGGGCTGGGAATCATTGGCCGCTCGTCAGCGAGCGACCTGCAATAGTTCGTTGAGTAATTGATCGCTCGTCGAGATCACCCGGCTGGCGGCCGAGAAACCTGTGGACGAGATGATCATGTTGATGAACTCGCGTGAGATATCGACATTACTCTGTTCAAGCGATCCTGACCGAACCGCGCCTGCGCTGCCGCGAAGCGGCGCTGAGATGCTGGGAATGCCGCTGTTGGCGCCGGGTGCATAAATGTTGCCCCCTTCGTCGATCAGGCCTTCGTTATTATCGAAAACCGCGATTGCAACCTGTGCCAGCGCGCGGGTCTGTCCATTGCTAAAAGTGCCGGTCATCGTGCCGTCGGGGCCCACTGAGAAACCATTGAGCGTTCCGGTGGCAAATCCGTCCTGACCATCCATCAGCAGATCGCTGTTCTGCTTGGCAAGCCCGGTAAGCGTGCTGAAATCCAGCTTCACCGCCTGTTGGGAGGTGGCGCCGGTTGCGCTTCGATCGAGTGTGATCGTGTTGCCGGTGGTCTCGATCAATTTCCCATCGGTATCAAAGCTCAGCGTTCCGCTGGAAAGGATCGCGCCGTAAAAATCAGTGGGTGTGGTGCCGCCGGGCGTGAAGGTCTTGGCACGTGTGTTGTCCGGGCTTGAGGCGATGAATCGCCATCTCGTGCCCGCATCGGTCTTCTCCTCAAGAACCGCCGTTACGTCTACCGCTACCGGAGAGCCGAGCGAATCGTAAACCTCAAAACTCGTACGAACACTTTCGCCAATCGGGTTGCTTGCCGGGTCATCGGAGAACGCCATCACCATGTTCGCGTTATCCGAGCTAAAACTCGTTCCGCTTAGAGACAGCGCGTTGTCCGCACCGGCGTTGCCGGTAATTTTTATTTGCCCGCTGGAGGTGTCGAAAACTGCGCCGGGGGTGAATCCGGTCGGTCCGGTTTCGTCGGTCTTGATCTGCAATCCCTGGTTATAGAAATCCAGCAGGTCCTGCACGGTGGAGGTGGCATCGACCTCAAACTCGAGACCGCTGAGTGTGCGCCCGCCCCGTTTGCCGGCGAGGGCAAGCTTGTCTCCGTCGGCGAACAGGGGCGTTGTCTGGCCTTGCAGGATTACGTTGGTCAGCGCGGTCGACGTCGCCAGCGGCGACGCATCGGCGGTATCGAGTACCGGACTATTTAGAACACTCGCGCCCGACGCGACTTCACCATCGGCGTTAAAATTTCCCTGCAACGCGACTTCCGCGGTGGCCTGTGCGACCGACAGGCTGTCCGGAGGCACCGTCAGGTTGGCTAGACCGTTGGTAAGGATGGTTCCGGTTTCGTCGGCGGCGTATCCCATGACGTGCTTGCCATCCGTCGTCACCAGCTCGTTGTTCGCGTTGAGGGTGAACGCACCGTCGCGGGTGTAGCGCGTTTCTTCGCCTTTGACGATAA
>JACMJD010000368.1 GCA_014380825.1 Phycisphaerae bacterium
AAATCGTACCGAGCGATTGAGATAGCCAAACGCGACGATCATCACGAGGCCGAATAGGGCGGAGATGATGCCAAGCAACCGCTGCGATCGTTGGGGGGTGAGGAGAGATTTTTCCGGATCGCGCATGGTGTCAGTCGTTCCTGTTCGTCGGAATGACTTCGAACGCCGGCGTATCGTGTTCGCCTGACCAGGTGTTGCGACGACAACCTCGTAGGCAGTACATCAGCCACAGCAACGGCGCCACGCCGATCGGACCAAACACCAGCGCAGGCATCCACGACTCTGGGGCAAATCGGATGACCGATCGATCGCGAATGATCGGCCAGAGCAGGGCGACCACGATCGACGCGGCGTGCAGCGGTGCGAAGGCGGACTCCATTCGCCAACCCCAACGTGCGGAGCGACTGATCCCGGCGGCGCTTGTCAAATGCCAGGCGGCGGGTGCGATGAACAGCATCACCGGCAGGGGGACCATGTCCATATCAGACGCAAGGGCGAGCGGCACAGCCCAGACCAGTCCGAGAACAGCGTGAAACACGCCGACCACGGCGGCCCAATTGGCTGCGCGATATTGCCACTCACGCAACTTGACCTGCACGTCGAAGCTGGGTTCATCGATTCGCTGCATCGCGCCTGTTTCGTTGTTCGGTCAGAATGCCTGCTGCTGCCGCTGCGACGACGGCAGCGGTTTCGACACGAAGGATCGTCGACGTCAATCTCAATCCATCCATGCCGGCCGACCGCATCGTGGCGATCTCGTTATCGGTCCACCCACCTTCCGGGCCGATGAAGAATGCGATCGCCTCTGCGACGCTGAGTGCGTGCAGGATCGGAGTCGCTTGTGCATCGGTCGACAGGAAATAGCGCGATGACGAGTCGGCGCCGATTGCTGTCTTCAATGGCGTCAGCTCATCGATCTGCATCACTCCGGATCGTCGCGATTGCTTGGCGGACTCTTTGGCGATGCGCTGCCAGCGCTCGCGTTTGTTCTTTCCGACGGGCAGCACGACGCTGCGGGCGGTGATCAGCGGGATGAAGCGAGCCACGCCCACTTCGCTGAGCTTTTCGATCATCCAGTCGGCGCGGTCGCCTTTCGGGACGGCGCTGGCGATTGTTATTGAGACGCCGCTGGGGGCGGCGAGTTTCAGTTCACGCTCGTCGACGATCACGAACACGGCGCTGCTGTCGATCTGGTCGATGGTGGCAAGCGCGGTTTGGCCGGAGCTGTCGAACAGCTCGAGTTCGTCGCCGGACTCCAGGCGGAGCACGTCGCGAACGTGATGCGCCTCACCGGCGGGGAGCTCGATTCGGCCGGCGACGACATTGGGGACATGGGCTCGGCGAGTCATGGGCGCGATTATCAGACGCCGCCGCAGGCCCGGCAATGCCCCAACAGCCCCGCGGTGGTGAATCCGCGGCGAGATTCAATTGCGATCGGAAAGATCGAGAGTTATGATCGCGCCGTAATCGGCCGATGCGCAGGAGGCGCAGGGCCACCGTCACGCTCGTTGGTCGCCCTGCAGAAAGGATTCGCGATGGGGCAGGCCGCCGCCGCTCCAAATACTCTGCCCGACCCAAACGAACCGGCAATGGTGGCGGCCACCAGTGCGGACGATCTGCTTGCGCAACTCGCCGGCGAAGAAATCGATCGACTGCTGGCCGAAACGGACGACGAACGGCCCGAGGCGTATGCGCCCACGCCTGCGCCCACGACCGCACCGCCGCCGCCGCCAACTGAACCCAACGTTGCGGCGCCGATAGTTGATGCGCCGGTGAGTGCCGGCGACTCGAGCATCGAAGCTGTTGATGCGATGGGCGATCAGCTCGACGCGCTGCTCAAGGAAATCGAAGCACCCAAGCCTGACGCGCCTGTCGAAGCGCGTGCGGAAACCACGACGATCGCCCAGCTCGGCGCGACTTCGAACAGCGAAGTGAACGCTTTGCTTGGCGAAGACGTCGGCGCAGATATGGCCGGCGCGGTCGACGATGGCACGCCGTTGCCGGTTTACGTCCGAGCGCTGGAAGTGCTGAACTCGCCATTCGCCGCCATGCCGAACGCGCTGCGCGAGGGATTTGGCAAGATCGCAATCCTGACGCTTTTCAACTCGATCGCGGTCCTTCTGTACGTCCTGATCTTCCGCCGACATTGAAATCACTTTTCTTCGATCGTCGGTGACGGCTCGCCGTGTTCGGGGAGTTGTTGAACGTAGTTCTGCGCGATCGGCATTCGTCTCCCAAATCCAAACGCGCGGCTGGTGACCTTCAAACCCGGCGCGGCCTGGCGACGTTTGTACTCGCTGCGATCGATCAGCTTGATCACGCGTTCCACCGTCGGCGCGTCGAATCCGGATGCGATGATCTCGGCGGCGCTTTGATCGTCCTCGACGTAGCGATGGATGATCGCATCCAGCACATCGTAAGGCGGCAACGAATCCTGATCCGTCTGATTTGGTCGAAGCTCAGCGCTGGGAACTTTGTCGATACTGCTTTGCGGAATGAGTTCCTTGCTGGCCGTTTGGTTGATCCAGCGCGACATTTCCCAGACCTGAGTTTTCGGCACATCGCTGATGACCGCAAGCCCGCCGCACATGTCGCCGTAGAGCGTGCAGTATCCGACGGCCAACTCGCTCTTGTTGCCGGTGGTGAGCAAGAGGTGGTTGAACTTGTTGGAGAAGGCCATCAACAGCGCGCCGCGCACGCGGGCTTGCAGATTTTCTTCGGTGACATCGGGCGATTTTCCCGCGAAGGCGGGCGCGAGTGTTTTCTCGTATGCATCGTGAATTTCGCCGATCGGGATCGTGTGGAATTCGATGCCGAGATTGTGGGCGAGCTGTTTTGCGTCATTCACAGAATGATCCGAGCTGAATCGGCTGGGCATCGCGACGCCGACAACCTTGTCTTTTCCCAGCGCCGCCACCGCAATGGCGGCGGTGAGCGCGGAATCGATGCCGCCGGATAAACCGAGCACGACGCTTTTGAAGCCGCATTTACGCACGTAATCGCGAAGGCCGAGCACAAGCGCCTGGTGGATCGTTTCAATTCTCGTGGCGTGGGCGTCTCGCCCGCGCGCGTGCGGCTGGAGCCGCGAATGCACGGGCGAGACGCCCATGCCACGATCAAAATTCACGATCAACAGTTCTTCTTCGAACGCTTTCGCCTGCGCGATCACGTTGCCCGCCGCGTCGAACGCGACGCTGTTGCCGTCGAAGATCAGTTCGTCGTTGCCGCCAACCTGGTTCACGTAGACCAGCGGTTTGCCGAAGCGTCGGACTTGCGCGCTGAACAACTCGAGTCGGAAATCATGCTTGCCGACGACAAACGGCGACGCACTGGCGTTGATCAGAATCTCCGCGCCGGCGGCATTCAAATCGGCAATCGGGTTCTGGTGATACAGCCGCCGCGGGATCATCTTTTCGTCGTTCCACAGGTCTTCGCAGATCGACAGGCCCGCCGTCACATCGAGCTGGTCGCCGACGCGGACGAGATTCTCCGTTTCGTTTGCCGGGCCGGGCTCGAAGTAGCGGCTTTCGTCGAAGACGTCGTACGTCGGCAACAGCGTTTTGAAATGCGTGCTGACGATCTTCCCATCGCGCAACACCGCCACCGCGTTGTGCAGTGGACGACCGATCGGCTGCTCGTTCCGCGCGGCGTAGCCGACGATCACGTCGATCCCGGCGGGAATCTTTGACGCGATCTGTCTCACCGCGCGCAGGTTGTCCTCGACGAATCGCGGCTTGAGCAGCAGATCCTTGGGTGGATATCCGACGATCGACAGTTCCGGGAAGACAACGATGCTCGCGCCCTGCGACTTGGCGCGGTCGGTGAACTCCAGAATTTTCTGCGTGTTGGCGACGATGTCGCCGACGGTTGGATTGATCTGTGCGAGCGCGATACGCATGTGGGATGGATTGTAACGTGCGCGAGCGACGCGTGCGCTTTCGGCTCTCTCGCGTTCAGTGTCTTCTGTGATGCAGAGACGTGCAGGCGGTAGCCGGCACGCCGGCGGGGGTTTCGCGGGTTACCTCGGGGGCGCTGCGGCGCGCGATTGCGCTGCCTTGACCTTTGCGGAGTTGGCGTTGAGGTTGCGCGCCGGTGCTTTGCTGCGACCCAGCAATCGCACATCGTCTGGGGAGCGAACGTGGCGCTGAAGCACCCAGGGGAATTGTTCGTGTCGTAGTCGATAAACCGCACCGAGCGACCAGCAGAAATAGTGCATCAAATAGACTCCGGCGAGCAATGCTGGATAGGTCAGCCACGGTTGAAACCACCACGGCAGCGTCGCGCGAAACTGGTTGGCGGTCGATGCCCAGACGAACAACAGAATCGCATCCGCGTGAAATCGCCAGAGGCCGATCGTGTAGGCCGCCAGCGCGGTAAACATCAGGCTGAACAGCAATATGTACGATGGCCCGATGATTCGAATGACGCCCATCAGGCGATCCGGGCGCATGTTCAGGATCGTGCCGCTGGTCGCCATCGTCAGCAGCACGGCCGGGAAGAAAAATGAACCGACCATCGCCAGGCAACCGATCGCCGGCAGCGGCAAGTGAAATTGCCGCGCGACGTACGCGGGCCAGAAGCAGACGATCATCGAGAAGGTGAAGTTGACGAATGGCCGCCAGAGGTCGTCGTAGAATTGCACATCGCGCATCGGGCGCGGCAGCTCACCAGCCTCGCCGGGGCCGGCATCTTCAACGACGTTCGCGTAGTGCGAGAGGAAAAACATGATCCCAAGAACGAACACCGGCATCGCCAGCCACGCGCCCGCGGCCATCATGACGTTGGCGGGTTCCATTAGGATGTGAGCCGCCAGCACGATCGACATCACAAAGAGGTTGGCCGGATCGCGAATCAGGTTCAGCGCGAGCTGACTGAATGCGATCGGCCGGGATAGATCATGTTGTTCATACTGAATCGCGCGGCTCGCGATGGGGATCGCCGCAACGGTCTGTGGCCGGTCATTCGGGTCGCGCTTGATATCGATCGGACGGATCAGCTCGCCGGTCATTGGATCGTACTGCGGCGCGTGCATGTCGACATCGCCCGCCACCGCCGTCGGCCCGTCATCGGTTCCGGCCGCCAATACGTCTTCGTATGACGGCCGCAGGTCGATTTCTTCGCCGGATTCGTCGACATGTTTGCGCGTGAATGCCCGCGCCACTTTTTGCAGCCGCTCTTGTGGCGATTCCACCGGATCGATCGTCGGCCCGAGCTTGTACGCGCCGTCATCGTCGAGATTTTCCATCTCGCCGAGTGTCGGCACATCGCAAAGTCGATGGCACTCCGGACATTGCACGAGCCCGCCGGCCATGTCTTGCGGAACCGAAAATGTGTACCGCCCGCAGGGGCAGGGGAAGTCGATCATGGCTGCTTAAATTATACGGATGGTGAACGCGAAAGCGGACAACGGAGGATGAACCATGAAGACACCAAGAGCACCAAGAAGCGAATTCAAAACTGATTTCTTGGTGTTCTTGGTGTCTTGGTGGTTCATTCTGAATTTGATGCCAGAGAGTGCCTTCATTGTTCATCCGTCCCCACGCTTCTAGAATGCCGCCCTGCGGGAACGGAAAGGATTTTTTATGCGCCGGCGGTTGGCAGTGCTTGCAATGGTGGGGGCCCTCACGTGGAGCAGTGGGGCGCCGATTCTCGCCCAGGATCAGAACAATCCGGATATTCTCAAAAGAGACCTCGCCGAGGCGATGTCGCAGCTCAAGGCGGCGCAGGATCGGAAGAACGAGCTGGCGAACGAATACGAGAAGCTCAAAGCGCAGACGGCGACGATCCAGAAACAGCTGGAAGACGCGCAGCGCACCCTTGCAACGCACGCCGAGCAAACATACGCGCTGCGCGCCGAGCGCGCCGCGTGGAACGCGTTCATCGATCGAGATCCGCGACTGCGGGCGCGGTGGGAAATCTATCTCGAAACGCCCGTCGCAGATTTCTTGAGGAGCAACGACAATTGGTTTCTCGAGAAGCCCGTGCCGCCATCGTTGTTCACCTCGACTACGCAGCCGGCCACGCAGTTTGGGGCCCAATCTGCAACGGAGTCGACGACGGAACCCGCGTCGCAACCGGCGACAACTCAAGCGACGACCAACGCCACGACGAACCCGCAGCAATAATATTTGGTTGCGATGCGAATGCTTGCGCGCTAGCATCCGCGTCACGCGAGTCGGAACTCGCCGCGTCACCGGGCTATGGGACGTGTCGAATGCGGGACAATCCAATTCTGCAACTGCTGGTTGACGCGACGCGGGTCGGGCCGCGCGTCGACGGATGTTGTCGCGTGCTCGATCTCATCTCCACGGAGTAACGTCGAACCTACCACGGACAGCGCCCGATCTACGGAGCGCGCGGGAGATTAGATGCTCAAGTTCATTCCTGTCGGTGCGAAGAAATCATCTCGAAGCCTGGCGGTGGCTGTGGGGGCCGTTGCGTTGGGTTCGACGCTGGCGCCGGTGCTGGCGGCGCCGAATTACAACATCATCAGCCTTGGCGTGGTCGTTCAGGGAGACACGACCAGCACCGGCATGGGCGTGTCGCCGAACGGACAGTACGTGACTGGATTTTCGAGTGTGACGGGCGCGAATCATGCGCTGCTCTGGCAGAGCGGGACCGGCTCGACGGCGCTGCCGGGCGTGGCGGGAAAGAATTTCAACATGCCGCAGGGCGTGAACAACGCGGGCGCCGCCGCGGGCACCGCCGCCACGACGTTTTTCGGTTCAGCGCCGCTGCCGGTGCTGTGGAAGAACAACACGGCCACGGCGTATCCGCTTCCCGGCGGCGAAACGCTCGGCCGGGCAAATTCGATAAATAGCGCCGAGACCGCCGTCGGGTCCGTCGACGGCGGATCGCTCGAACAGGCGGCCGTGTTCGCGATGGGCGGCTCGCAGGTGATGACGCAAACGATGCCCAACGGCGGTGTGCTCAAGACCGCGTTCGGCATCAACGATGCCGGACGAATCGTCGGGCAGGCGCTGGACCCCACCAACGCTGCGGTGACGAAAGGGTTCTATATTGATCCGGGCGATGCGACCGCCACCGACATCGGCGCACTTACTGCGCTTGGCCATAACAGCGCAATCCCGTTTGGTGTGAGCACCAACGGATTTGTCACGGGCAGCAGTTCGCTGAACAGCGGCGTGGGCTCAAGGGCATTTCTCTGGTCGGAAGCCGATGGAATGCTCGAAGTTCCGCTGCCGGCAGGCACATCTCAGGGACAAGGTCGCGGCGTGAACGCATCGGGCTGGATCGTCGGCAGCGCGTCGTCGGCGACGTCAATCCCATTCCTGTATGACGGCATAACGAGCGTCTCGCTGCAAAGCTTGCTGAGCGGCGCAGCCGGTTGGGATCTGACCAGCGGCACGTCCAACGCGGCGTTCAGCATCAGCGACAACGGCATCATCACCGGCCGTGGGTTACTTAACGGTGTCGTGACGGGGTTCGTAATGGTTCCGGTGCCGGAACCTACATCCATCGGATTGCTGGCAGTTGGTGCGGGCGCTATTGCGATTCGACGTCGACGCAACGCGTAGTTTATGTGCGCATAAAAGTGCCGCTTGCGGCTTAGTGCGTCGAAGCGCTAAGCCGCAAGCGGCTGATTGATTGATACAAGTTACTGCTGACCGACTTCAATCCGTTCATACCTCGTCAGCGTCACGCCGTGCTGCTTGAGGTAGTTCTGCACGCTGCCTTTGAACACGCCCGCGTTGAAGAATTCCTGATCGAGCAACACGCGCTCGGCGAAGAAGCTGTTGAGCTTGCCTTCGGCGATCTTCTCGGCGATCGCCTGCGGCTTGCCGGTTTGCTTCGCTTGGTCGACGGCGATCTCGCGTTCCTTGGCGACGAGATCCGCCGGCACCGCGTCGCGCGTCAGACCGAGCGGCTTGGCAAACGCGATGTGGCCGCCGAGCTGCTTCATCACTTCCGCATCGGGCTTCTTCTCGCCGCCGAAGCCCATCAGCACGGCGATCTTGTTGGTGATCGCGTAAACGTACGCGCCGGCGTAGCCCTCCGGATTGTGGATCGCGATGGCCTTGCCGATCTGTACGTTCTCGCCGGTCTGCTGCGCGGTGCTGACGACGGCGGACTTCACCTCCGCGTCGTTGCGGACATCCGCGTTCGGATTGGCGAGCAACTTGTGCAGCGCCAACTCGAGCAACTTGCCAAACGCATCGCTTTTGGCGGCGAAATCGGTCGTGCAGTTGACCTCTACGGCCACCGCCAGCCGACCATGCTCCGCCGAACTGGCGACGACGCGGCCTTCGCCCGCCTGGCGCTCGGTGATGCTCGTCTTCACGCCTTTCTTGCGCAGGTTGTCAATCGCCGTGGCGGTATCGCCATTGGCTTCGGTGAGCGCCTTCTTGCACTCCATCATACCGAGGCCGGTTTTGGATCGGAGTTCGTTGACCATCGATGCGGTAATTGTCGCTGACATGTTGATCTCCAAATGTTCCTGTCGCGTGCGGTCTGCTAAAGAAAAGAGTGCCGAGCTTTCACTCAGCACTCGGAACAAAGTTCTGCACGCTGTCTCGTGTACCGGCATATTCTAGGCGCTGGCGACGGCTTCAGACGCAGTCGGCTCGGTGCCGCCTTCGCTGGCGCCTTCGGTCGGGCCGCCTTCGCTTCCAGTGGGGCGAGCGCCACCTTCTTCGGCGCGGAACTGACTTCGCGTGCTGCGGCGGCGGGGCTGTCCTGCTTCAGGACTGTCGGCCTTATCGGCGCGACCCTGCTTGCCGTCGATCACGGCGTCGGCAAGTTCTTTTACGATTAGCTCGATGGCGCGCATCGCGTCATCGTTGCCGGGGATCGGCAGATCTATCAGATCCGGGTCGCTGTCGGTGTCGATCAGCGCGATCGTCTTCACGCCCAGCTTGCGGGCTTCTTTCACGGCGATGTGTTCGCGACGGGTGTCGATGATGAACATCACGCCGGGCATGCGATCCATCTTGCGGATGCCTTCAAGGTTGGCCTTGATCTTCTTCATCTCGCGGGCCAGCGTGCTCTTCATCTTTTTCGAGTACGACTCGATCTGCCCGGTTTCGAAAAGCT
>JACMJD010000369.1 GCA_014380825.1 Phycisphaerae bacterium
GCTGCCTTCGCGTGCTGCTGTCGGCCGCCGCAGTCGCGGCGAGCATGTCGTGCGCTCGCTTTGCGGTGGCGCAGACGTCGGGCAGTTGGATCGTTGATGCCGACGGCGCCTGGTCCGCCCCCGCTAACTGGAGCAGTGACCCCGCGTTTCCCGACGCGGCGGGCACCGCAACATTTGGCGTTCTGCCGACCTCAACGGCCGGACATGTCGTTACACTCGATACAAACGTTACACTCGACACAATCGCGTTTGCCACGCCGTTCAAGTTTACGATCGGCGGAGCCGGCGGCTCAATCACGCTCGTAGGCGCGGCCACGATCAACGCAACCGACGGCCCTCCGAACACCGCCATCAGTTTTCCGGTCGGCCACACGATCGCGGTGCCGATCTTCGGGACGGTGGGGCTGAACAAAACCGGCAGCGCTGCGATCCAACTCACCGGAATCAACACGTTCACCGGTGGAATCAACATTGCCGGCGGAGCGCTGTACGTCAGCGAAAACAACGACGCGGCGCTCGGCGATGCATCGAATATCGTTACGCTGACCAACGGCGCGGCGCTGGCAAATAGCGGCGCGAGTGCGTTCAACACATCGCGCGCCATCGTGCTCGGAACGGGCGGCGGAGAATTCCGAAACTTCGCGCCGATGAATCTCGCCGGCTCGATCAGCGGCGCGGGCGATCTGGTGAAACGTCTCGCCAACGCCACGCTCACACTCAGCGGCGCGAACACCTACACCGGCCAGACTTTTGTGCGCGATGACGGCGTGATCGCGCTCACCGGCGCAAACGGATCGATCGCCGGAACAACGCAAATCAACCTCGCCGGCGGCATGGTTCTGGATAACCTCGCCAACGCGAACACCGACCGCGTGAACGCCGCCGCGCCGATCTTTTCGCATGGCGGATCGGTCCATCTGGTCGGCCACGCGAGCACGAACATCGACGAGGCGGTCGGCACGATCGCACTGGCGGGCGGGACAGGCCTGATCAACATCGTCGGCAATAGCGCGAACACAACGCTGACCGCACCCGACATCGATCGCGTCGGACGCAGCACCGGCTTGATCCGCGGCGATCAACTTGGCGGCGGCACGGGCCCTGGGTTTTCCAATGTCTTCCTGACCAACGCCCCCACGCTCACCGGCGGCGGTGGAGTCGCCGGTTCGCCAACCGTCAGCATCGTCCCCTGGCTCTTCGCGAATAACGCCTCGGGGCTGACTCTCAACTCCAGCGCGAACACGTTTATCACCTACGACACCAACGGTTTCCGTCCGCTGAATCTGAACGCGGAGTTCGACACCACGCTCGGCGGCGTGTCGACGTCGAACGTGCGGCTGGTCAACTCGACGGTCTCCAACACCCCCACCACCGTCAATTCTCTGCTCCTGACCGGACAAAACCTCAGCGGGCCTGGAACGATCACGATCGGCAGCGGCGCGGTGCTCGTCAGCGCGATCGGCGGCACGTACAGCGCACCGCTCGAGTTCGGCGCCGCCGAAGCGATCATCCACACCAGTTCCACCGGCACCTTTACGGGCGTGATCGGCGGCACGAACGGCTTGACCAAGGGCGGCGTGAACACGCTGAACCTCCGTGGCGCGAACGTGTACACCGGAACAACGACGATTCTCCAAGGGACGGTCGGTGTATTCGACAATGTCGCGAACGACGGCGTCACGCCGGGGCCGCTCGGTCTCTCAAACTCGCCCATCGAAATGTACAGCGGACAGGGCGGAAACTACGCGCGACTTCATGCCGCAGGCACCGCGAACCTGGCGATCGATCGGCCGATGGACGTGATCAGCCCGTCGATCGATTCAGTCGCCGCGATCGGCACGGCCGTCGGATATTCCAGCACGCTCTCGTACAACGGCACGATCAACATCAACGGCGGCGCGCTGCGGTTTGAAGGCAATCCGGTCACCGCGATGCAAATCAACGGCGCGATCCACGGCACTGGCCGAGTGCTCGATGCGTTCGGATCGAAACATGTGCTCGGGGGTAACAACCATTACACCGGCGGCACAACAATTCTCGCGGGTACCTATCTGGCCGGCAGCGATACGGCGTTTGGCGTCGGCTCGATCGTCTTCGGCAACACCACCGCACCATCTGCTGCGAACTTGCGACCGGGCTCGATCGGCGCATTCGGCGCGCCGCGCACGCTTGCCAATTCGATCCTCATCGCGTCCGTCAATCCATCGCCCACGAATCCGAACGCGCTGGGAATGGTCATCATTGGATCGCAACCGCTGACCTTCAGTGGCCCGATCGATCTGGGCGGGTCGCAACGCACGATCAGCGTTTTCAACTCGGCAAACACGACGTTTTCCGGCGCCATCAGCCGCGGTGGAATCGACAAACAAGGCTCTGGCCGATTGATACTCTCAGGCGCGAACACGTACACCGGCGACACGCTGGTGCAGAGCGGCACGCTGTCGTTCGGGCGAACGCAATCGAACACGTCGCTCGCGATCGATGGTGACGGATATGCCGAAGTTCTGCCCGGTGGCGACAAAATTCTGGTGCTCCGCAATTTGAGCATCGCGGGCGGAAGCTTTCCGATCACATCGCTGGATCTGGCTGATAATGACCTGAAAATTGCGAACGGCTCATCCGCGACCGTCGCCGCGCAGATCGCTTCGGCTCGCAACACCGGCACGTGGGATGGCAATGGAATCACCAGTTCGGCGGCGCGCGATCGCATCGTGCGAAATACGACGCTTGGCACGCTAAATGGCTCCGAATTCCTCGCAATGAATGGCGTGGACGCGGTGTTCGACGATTTCTCAGTCAGCCCGTCGGACGTCTTGGTCAAGTACACTTACAACGGCGACACCGACTTCAATGGGGTCGTGGACTTCGACGATTACTCGCGCATCGACGGCGGGTTCAACAATCAATTGACCGGGTGGGTGAATGGTGATTTCGATTACAACGGTATTGTCGACTTTGACGACTACTCGCTGATCGACTTCGCCTTCAATACCCAGGACCCGCAGGCCCGTGGGGCGCTGTCAAAATGGGTACACAATGGTCCTGAATACAGCGATAATTGGGCTGGAAACGTGGGTTTGATGGGTGGGTCGCAATTGGTTTCGGTGGGGTCGGCAGCGCGGTCTGGGATTTTTGTTCCCGAGCCCGCGATTGCGGGTATATTTGTGCTCATGGCGAGCGCGACGGTATTTCGCCGTCGGCAAAAAATTCCCCGAGATTTTCCCTTGTGTTGGGAGACCGGTTGCGAATATATTTCGCGTCGCTGAATAAACCATGTTTCCGGTGATGGGATTTAGGGGCCCGGAACCGGACTTTTGAGGAAAGGGTAGACAATGCTCTCGAAGCGTATTTCTAAATTGCTCCTGACTGGAGCTGTTGTTGGTGGGATGGCTGGCGTGGCAAACGCGGGCTTGAACATCGACGTTCGTGCAACCGGCGTCAATGGCGCTCCGCTCGGTGCGGGCCAGACCTCGAAGCTGATTCCCGTTGCCGCAGCTGGCGACGTGGTCTCCTTCGACATCTTCGCTGTCGTCACCGGCACCAACGCCACGTTGACCGATGACAAGATTCTTAGCGTGTCCGGTTCATTCCGGTCGACCGGCGCCCTGCTGGGCACATTGGCCGCCGACTACGTTCGCTCGGTTGAAGAGCCGCCGTTCAGCGGCTATGACGCCCCCGGCGCCAGCGTCGGTCTCCAGCAAGATCTGGACGGCGACGGCGACTTGGACGTCGGCAGCCTCAACGACGGTGCTGCGGCGAACTTCTGGGCGGCACGGTTCATCCTGACCAGCGGCCAGAGCGCCGGCGTCGGCATCAACGGTCGCAGGATTGGCTTCGGCACCTTCACGGTGGGAGCTGGCGGCGGTCAGACGGTCGTAAATTTTGTCGGTCGCAGCGCTGCGACTGCCGCGAACTACTTCCAAGACAATGTAACCGTCGCAGAAGCCAGCCAGGACGGCGCTCTCGGCATCACCATCCTCGGCGGCACTTTGCCGGATCCCGCGACCCTCAGTCTGGCAGGCCTTGCTGGCTTGGCGTTGGGCCGACGTCGCCGAGCCTAATCCGCTCCAAGCGACCCGAACCCCTAACGGAAA
>JACMJD010000370.1 GCA_014380825.1 Phycisphaerae bacterium
CTCCTGACTTGATCAATCTCCTACCTGTACCGGATCCGCCAATGTTGGCGGGCCGAATTCCAATCCTTCGACGCCCTGCTCGCCCGTCTGCAATCGCGGGAGATACGCGCGGATAAACGCGTTGCGCAGCACGTTGCCTATCGCCGCCAGCACATCCGTCTGCGGGCCACTCATGTCGCCGCGAAATGGAACCAGCGTCGCGAGCTGATCGCGTGGCGGATTCTTCAACAGGTTCGTCGCAACGCCAACCATCGCTTCCCAGAATAGCTCAAGAACATTGTCCTCGCGTATGTCCTTTCTCAGACTGAATACTTTTAGATTGCGGAACAACGGCTTGACGTAGCCTTCGACCAGCCCTTCCTTCACGTCCATCTCGATGACCAGATCAAACCACCCGCTTTCGAAATCAAACGCGCCGTACGCGCGAGCCAGGTTATTCGTCTTGGTCACATCAAGTCCGAGCAATCGCACCGCCATGTGAAATGTCGGTCGATACGAGAACGGATTCATCCTCATCTGGTATTCGAACTTGGCCTGATCCATGGCCAGACCAGTGGCGGTGATGGTTGTGATGAGCGGTGCGATCTCGTCGCGGATGTTCGTGAGATTGTCGATCGAAGCTTCAAGTTGACTGAGATAAACGTCCACCGGCTCCTCGCTGGTGAACGTGCGAAAGTGAACGGACCCATCGTGGATCTTCACGCTGTTAATCTTGAACGGCGACAGATCGTTGAGAATCTTCAGCCACGGCCCGCCCGCGCCGCTCTGAGCTTCACCTTCACTCGGGGCGTCGACGAAGTTCAGCTCCGGCGAGACCATCACGACCCGCCCGACCAGTTTGCGATTCAACAGCGCCGGCCATTCGATCGCCAGATCAACCTGCTTTGCGGCGAAGAGCGGGACGGGCACGCTGCCCGTGGTCTTGATGAGCCGCACATCTTTGATCGTGTACGCGCCGCGATAGAGGTGCACTTCGATATCGCCGATCTTTCCATCGTACAGCGGCGACTGGTCGATCGTGCGGTTAACGTACGACCGCAATGCCCACGGCAACATCGCCCGGCCGATGCCGATCAGGATGGCGAGGAACAGGAGGAAGATGCCGAGTTTCCGCCAGCGCGAACGGCGCTTCTTCGCCGGCGGATTTTCCGTCGAAGATGGCGACGTTTCGTCAGCCTTCTCGGTTTTCGTCGGCGTTTGCGATCCCATGGACACACCTTCAGACACGCAGTCGCCATGTAGCAACCCGCGCACCGCGCAAACTTGTGGCCAAACGCCATGGATGCGAATATCGCGGAAATGATCAGGAATCGATTCACACATCTCGTTCTCGCCATCGCCCTGCTGGTTGGCATCTCGGCGAAATCGTTCGCGCAATCGCCGGCTCAAAACGACTTGATGTATGAGGTGTTCGTCCGCTCGTTCGCATCCAGCACGCCGAATTCCCTGGGCGATTTGAAGGGCCTGCGGTCCAAGCTCGATTATCTGTCCGATCTGAACGTCGGCATCATCTGGCTGATGCCGATCTTTCCGACACGAAGTTATCACGGCTACGACGTCACCGACTATCGCAACGTGAATCCGGAATACGGCACGCTGGACGACCTGAAAGAATTGACCGACGCGGCCCACGCGCGCGGCATTCGCGTGATGCTGGATATTCCGTTCAACCACACCTCGCGCGAGCATCCGTGGTTCAAGGATTCGATCGAAAATGGTCCGAAGCGGTCGTGGTATCTGATGTGGCCGGACGATGGGCAGCGGGCCAACTTTTGGCGGACAATCGAGGATTCACACGGCAACAAGATGAAGTATTTCGGCCTGTTCAGCCCGAACATGCCGGATCTGAACTTCGACAATGCCGAGGTGCGCGCCGAGGTGAAGGCGATCGCCAGGTTCTGGCTCGATCGCGGCATCGACGGCTTCCGGCTGGACGCGGCCAAGCATTTGTATGGGTGGAATTTCGATCCGAGCGACGCGGAGATCGACAAGAACAACACGTACTGGCGCGAGTTTTCGGATTACGTTTACGGCATCAATCCCAACGCCGTGCTGATGGGCGAAGTGCTTGGCGAAGAAAAGGCGCTGGTTCGTCACGCGGGCGGGCTGAATCTTCTGGTCGACGAACCGTTCATGAAGTCGGCCCGCAAGCAGATCGAAACTCCGACGGCCGGTTTCGTCGAGCGGTACAAGAAATTCCTGGAGCGCGGCGAAGCGCAGAACCCGAACGCGCCGTTCGATGCGTTCGTCTATCTCGCCAGCCACGACGAA
>JACMJD010000371.1 GCA_014380825.1 Phycisphaerae bacterium
ATTGCGATTCTTTGAACACCAATTAAGAATCTGCCCATTCTGTAAATTCTGATGCACAAGATCTCCATCCCCAAGCCCGGCGGCTACGACCGGCTCCAATCCAAGGAATTCCCCGATGTGCGGCCCAAGCCTGGCGAGGTCTGCGTAGCTGTCGAGGCCTCCGGCGTGAACTATGCAGACTGCGCCGTGCGTTGGGGACTGTATGAAAGCGCGAAGAAGTTCGTGGGCTACCCGATCACGCCCGGATTCGAGTATGCGGGGAAAGTCGCGGCCCAATGTGGATGTTACGAATTGGACAACAAGGTATGCGCACCAAGCCATCTATTTGCCGGAAGCATCGACGCACTTGAGGCGGCTTCTCGATTCCCGATACTCCGAGTTCACCGAGCGAATGCAAGCCTCTGCCATGGTCCGGTTAGCCGATGGCTTTTTGGTTGTGGTTGTGGGCGTAGAAGAGCGTCGCGCGCGCCGGGCCGCCGGGACCGGCGCCGCCGGCGGAGCCGAAGACGTAGGCGCTGTCGAACACCTTGAGCGCGGCGATCAATCCCATCACGAGATTGAAGAACAGCACGGGCGTGATCATTGGGAGGGTGACGTGACGAAACTGCGACCAGCTCGAAGCGCCGTCCAGATCGGCGGCCTCGTAAAGCGAAGCGGGCACATCCTGCAAGCCGGCCAGGAAGATCACCATCGCCTGCCCGAAGCTCCAAAGGCCCATGATGATCAGCGCGGGCAGCGCCCAGTCAACCGACTGCGTCCAGGCGGGGCCTTCGATGCCGACGATTTTCAGCATGCGGTTCAGCAGGCCGAAGCTGGGGTGAAATATGAAAACCCAAACCATGCCCGACGCGACTGCGGGCAGCAGCGAAGGGAGGAAGAAGATCGTGCGAAACACGCCGCGCCCGACGACTTTGCGGTTGAGCAGCAGCGCGACCAGCAGCGAGCTGAGCAAGCCAAGCGGCACGCTGAAGGCCGCGTAAATCGCCGTGACTTTCACGCTCGGCCAGAACGCGGGATCACGCGTCATCAGGTAGGTGTAGTTCCGCAGCCCGATGAACTGCGGCGGCGAAACGACGTCGTATTTGGTGAAGCTGAGATACAGCGAGCGCACCATCGGCCCGAGATTGAACGCGAGGAACCCGACAAGCGCGGGCGAGACCAGCAGCCAGAACCAGCGGGCTTCGCTGTTGGTCGAATGATTGCGCGGCTTGGTGCGCGGGCGCGGCCCGCGGCGGCTACTTTGCGGGAGGCGCATAATCTCTCCGCTCGTTGCCGAGTGTGGTGATGAAGTCGTTGGCGGCCTGCGCCGCGCGACGGCAGGCGACGGTGATATCGGTTCCGTCCGCCAGCGCGCGATCGATTTCGGGTTGGATAACGTCCAGCGCGATCTCGATGAAATCCGGGCTGCGTGGGATCGGCTCGGCGTATTTCAGCGCTTCGTACGCGAGTTCCGCGTGACGCGGATTCGAGGTGCGGTCTTTCCGGAGGAATGTTTCCGCCGCCACGGACTTTCGGATCGGCAGATATCCAGCATCCGCGTGCGCGCGAATGGAGGATTTTCGGAACATGAACTTGATGAACCGCCAGCACTCTTCCACGTGCGGCGTGTCCTTGGACATGCCGATCGCTTCCAGCGTCATCTCTCCACCCGTGCGCGATGCAGGCCCGGCGGGCAAAAGCTGGATGTCCCAATCGAGTTCCGGAAGCTGGTTGTATTTCGTCCACTCGCCGACGTGACCGACGAGCTCCATCGCCAGCTTCCCACTGGCAAACCCCGCATCAGGCCCGCGACCGGGCGCAGGAGACACGCGATGCTTCCATACTTTGTCGACGTAAAACTTCATGCCCACCTGCGCTTCGGGCTGGTCGAGCAGGCATCGTTGGATGTCGTCGTCGAACAGCTTTCCGCCGCTTTGCTGAATGAGCGTGAGCCATTCGCCCCACCAGCCGGTGACGATCTGGCTGCCCCAGCTTTGCACGGTGCCGTCGGCGTCGCGCTTGGTCAGACGCTGCGCGCACGCGAGATAATCGTCCCACGTCCAATCGCTCGTCGGATACGGTTCGTGCGATTCATCAAACAGCTTGCGGTTGTAGTACAGCAGCGAAACGTTGAACCAGCGCGGGATCAGCCGGAGATTTCCTTTCCATTTGCACACGTCCAAGATCTGAGGATAGACGTCGTCGAGGTGCACCTCGGCCGCGTCGCGATCGGCGAGCGGTTGCAAGTCCTTCATGAACGGCAAAAGATACGCGACGAAAATATCCCCACAGCAAAAGACATCCGGCGGCTGTCCCGCGGCGATCAGCGTCTTGAGTTTCACCGGGTATTGCGAGCCGGGCACAAAGATCGGCCGAAGATCGATGTCCGGATTCTCCTCGCGAAACTGCGTGACCAGCGATTCAACCAGCGGCCGATCAAGCTGCTGTGGCACCAGCCACGTGATGGTGACGCGGCCGGATCTGGTCTCGTCTGCTCGGTCCGAGCAGCTCGACAAACCGAGCGCGATGCACGTGATGATCAGCAGAAAGCGAGTTGTCATTCTTGCAGCACGATGTCGCGCGAGTTCTCGTCGAAGCCGGTCGGCTTCTTGTAGTGTCCGCCGCCGATGTACGACTGGCCGGTGTGATTGTACTCGGCGAGCATCGGTTCGCAGCCGAAACGCAGGCCCGGCTTAATCTCGCCGAACTTGGTGTTCAGTTCCTTGTTGCCGTTGAACGCGAAACCGATCAGGCCGCTCCAGGCGATGCGGGCTTCGATCACGCGGTTGGATTGGTCGGCCGATCCGGATGTCGCGGTGTGAATCTTGGTTTCCTTCAGATCGCCGGAGGGCGCGAAGAACAGATCTGTGGCGCCGTTGGAGTTGAAGGCCATATGAAACACGAAATCGCCGATCGTGGGCAGTTTGGAATTTCCAAAATCGAAGGTGAGCGCGGAGCTGTCCCAATCCCAGTGGGCATCGGAGAATTTCGTCACGTCCGGCGTTTCGTGAACGCGGGCGGCGGGCGCGGTTTGCGCGACGAGAACGTAGAGGAAATCGGAATCCCAAGCGAAGCGAAGTTTCGCTTCCATCTTCGCGCGGCCGCCGGTGTTCAGCGTGACCGGCTGGCTCTTTACGTTTTTCCAGTCGTCGGGATTTCCGTCGACCTTGATCGTGGCGCGGGATGCGCCGATCGTCGAAGCAAGATCCTTCCGCACCGGCGGGGCCTTGAGCGCCGGCCGCGCGACGCGGCCGTTGTCGAAGTCGATGACGACCCCATCCGCCAGCGTGCGACCATCATCGTACGTGAGCTTCGCGTTCACCGGCACGAGCACGATGACCGAGGCTGCGTCGGGCTCGATCGCGATTGTCGCATGGCCCTTGGCGCCGCGCACGGCGAAGTCATTTCGAACGGCGTCGTACAGATCGACGAGATCTTTCGTCTCGATCGTCACCGATTTCGCCTGCGCGAACGGGTTGTAGTAGAGATAACTCGGATACGCTTTGTCGCGATAAAAGTCGCTGGCGAGCAGATCGAGTCGCGGGATCATCGGCTCGTTGGTCTTGCTGATCATGCCGCCGAAGATTCCGACGAAGCCGCCGCCGTACAAACCGAGATCTGTTTTGCCCCAGCCGGCCACGAGCGGGTCGCCTTGCGCATAGGGCGACTTTCCCTTGCCGACTTTTCGAATGCCTTCGTACGGAATGACGTTGGCCGGCTCGCTTTTCCAATCGGGGCAGGATTGCAGCTCCCGCGGCAGCTCGTCCGGATAGCACAGCCGCACGGTGTTCATCGCGTTCAGCATCCATTTGCCCACGGCGCGTGCGTAGCGTTCGTCGTATCGCACGAGCGGCACGAGCGTGCCGCCCATGGCGAACGTGTTCATCACGAAGCCATATCCGCCGCCGTCGGTGACGCTGCCGGCGATGCCGGAGCAGTCGTAGTCGCCCCATTTGCCGACGATGACGCCCCAGCCGGAGCGCGTTTCGCTTGGATCGAAGCACCAGTTGAGCAGTCGGCCGACGTCGTGATTCTCGTTGTGCTCGGCGTTCAGTCGCGCCGCGACATACGCGCCGAATGGCATGTCGATCTCGTAGAGCGGACTCGTGTCGCGCGCTTCGAGATAGCTCGTGAGCGCCGAGGCCGCTTCGAGATATCTCTTGTCGCCGAATTTCCGGAACGCGGAAAACTGGATCCATGCGATGCCGGCCGCGCCGTCGGGTTCGTGCCATTTACCGTTGTCGACGGGCTGCATCTTCGACAGGCTGAACGCGGTGTGCTCGAAGTTCAGCCCGCCGGGCGCTTTCGCGAGCGTCGAATACGCCTCGTGCCAGCGATCGGCCGAGGTGCGGATGATCTGCTCGAAGCGCGGCGTGTTCGGATATCGATCGGCGATGCAGTTGAAAATGATCTGCGGAAACGTTTCGTACCAATACGTGTTTCCCGTCTGCGCGCCAACGTTGTTCGTGACGACGTTCTCGCCGTTGGCAGAGTTGAAATACTGCTGCGCCATCTCGACGAAGTTGTGCTCGCCCGCGGATTTGTCGATGCCGGCCACCGTCGCGCCGAGCAGCGAGCCGAGGGTGGCGATCGCTTCATGATCCGTGCCGCCGGGCGTCTGCTTCTTGCCGACGTAGCTGTACATGCCGAAGCCGCGCAGCGGCATGTTCACTTTCGAATCATCCCACCAAATGAGCGGGAGGTATTCGCCTTTGGCGTTGAAATCGAAGACCAGTTTGTCGTATCCGTGCGCGACTGCTTTGAAATCTTTCAGCTTGAACGGCGCCGGTTGATTCGGCATGAGCTCAACGCGGTTGATCGACAGTTGCGTCGTCGGCGCGGGCGACGCGCCGAGCGCTGTGCCGCACGACATCAACATTGCTGCAATACAGAAGCGAACCATCCGCATCGGATTGTCTCCCTTGTTTTAATCGCGCAAAGCAGCGAGCATTTCGACGTTCGCGGTCCATCGCGGCACGTGAAGCCGAATCCACTTGATTTCGCCAGGCAGCAGTCGAATCTGAAGTCGATCGCCGAGCGACTCCACCGGAGCAGCATCACCGATCGCAATCGTCGCATCGGAAGTCGCGGCAAGCGGAATGACGATTTGCGATTGTATCGCATCGTCCGTCCCGTTGAATGCGATGAACGTCAGGTTCAACGAGCCTGCTTCCATCTGCCGGCGTTCGTCGAAGACATCGAGGCTCAGCACCATGATGTCGCGATTTTCGCACCGGGCCAACGCTTCCCATAATAGGTACGCCCGAAACACCCAGCCCGCGCCGTAAATCTCCGCGCCGACGCTGCTCGCCGGCGGTCCTTCGAGGATGCCGATGTTTTCCAGCGGGACAAACTGAAGAGGAAACTTTTCATGCTCAGGCAGACAGTGCGGGAAGAAGTAGAAGTTATTCTTGCGGGCGTGATCGAAGACGCGCAGCAGGCTTTCATCCGCGCCAACGGTTTTCAGCGCCGGCGCGATCCGGGCAAGCGTCTCGATATTTTCGAAGATGGCCGGGTAACTGATCGTCGCGCACGCCTGGAACATGCCCAGCGTGTTGATCGCGCGGGATTCATCGCTGGTCTGATCGTTGAACCAGTGCAGCATTCGCAGCGTCTGGGCCAGCAGGTAGCGGCAGATCTCGATGAACTCCGCGTTGCCGGTCATCTCCGCCATGCGGGCGGCGGCGTGGACTCCCATCGCGAGCATGAAGATTTCCTGGTGCACCGCGTTCACGGGCAGGCCGTGATTCACGCGCAGCGCGCGGGCGGCTTCTTCGAGGTATGACTGCTCGCCGGTCCAGTCGTGCAGGTCGAGCATGAACGATGCGTAAGTTCCGAGCAGCGAATGGGCGTCGCCGGAGCCACACTTAATCAGCGATTGCTTGCCGAAGCTGAGAGGGAGGAGGTATTGGAGCTTGCGCGCCAGTGGGATGATTACGGTGTCGGCCTCGTGTCGCGCGCGACGCATTAACGGTTCGTTCTGGTTCAATCGCGCCACTTGGAACAATTGTTCGGTGACGTAAACGTGTTGCCATGTCCCGCGCGGCGTGTCATCGACCGCCGGCGCCAGCGGTGATTTCTCGGCGAGCACCATTCGATCGATGAAGCGCAGCAGTCGCGATTGCAGGCGTTCGTACACCGGGTCCGGCGAGGTCGCGCACACGATGCTGAGCGGATGCGCCGACCACACGCCGGATTCGAGGCACGGCTGCATCATGTCGAACTTGTTGCCGCGGGCTTCGATCGCTTCCTTCCACGCGGGGCTGTGCGCATCAACGTAATTGAGGATGAACTCGCCCGTTTCGTTGTGGCCCCAGCAATGCTCGGTGTTGGAGAGGTCGATCGCGCACTTGTGCGCGAACTCAGTCCAGCTTGTCGCGCGCGCGGGCCAATCACTGGTTTTCGGAAGCAGTGGCAGACAGCGATTCACGAGCAGTTGCACGGCTTCCTGGTCCGTCGGCGTCTGCATGCGCGGTGCGGCATTAATGTAATAGACGAATCGACTCTTCCCGGCAGGAAAGGTTTTGCCGCAGAAGCCATCCAGGTAAAGTCCGACCGAGCCTGCCGGCTTCGGCTGGTAAAGACGTTTGAAGCCGCAGCGATAGTTGAGGAATCGCCCGGTGTTTTGCATCGACATCCAGCTCATCGCCGTCATGTCGAAGAACATCATGACTTCGGATTTGAGGTACGCATCGAACAGGTATGTGGCCGGCATGTCGTTGCCGTAGGCGTCGTCGTTCCACTTGGTGGGGTTGGCGACGTTGGTCATGAACCAGACGTGATCGCCGCGCTCGTATGGTGGGAGCGCGCCGAGATCGAGCATGATCTCGGGTTCGTAGCCGTCGCTCATCTTCAGTGTTACGGGATCGGGCGCGTCGATCTCGATGTCGAAGCAGAACCAGCCGGGCTGAAGATCTGTGCGCACCGTGCCGGCAAACTTATAGCGCGGCGTTCGTCCGCGAAATGCGATCCAGGTTGGATCGATCAGCGTCACATCGGTTGGCCGCAGATTGAATGAGCTGCCGCGGACGAGCACGTTTCCCGGCGCCGAGATTGGCCGCCATCCGTCGCCGGTGGCGATCAGGAGTTGAAAGCCGAATTCACCGTGATGATCGCGCGCGAAATCCAGTCGCATCGGACCGGACGTGAGTGAGATGGTCGTATCACTCATAAGATCGGCAGTTGAATGTCAGGCGATCTGCGTCGCAGGAATCAGCGACGCGAGCAGCTCGGATTTGCGAACCTTCGCGGCCATTACGTACGTGTCGCCGCCGCCGTAGAGGATGACGATCTCGCCGTTGCGTTCGTACGCGCCGCAACTGAAGAGCACGTTGCCGACGCTGTCCGGATACGGGCCTTCGATTTCGAATTTCGTTTCGGGAATCATGAAGTGATCGAGGCGCGATTCGACCAGGCTGGCCGGATCAGATTCGTCGAACTCGTTGAAGTTGAAGACGACGGCGCCCATGGTGTACAGCCGGCTTCCATCCGCGGCGCGATGGCCGGAGTGGAAGATCTCGAGGAAGCGGCCGTTGCCCAGATCGATCGGCACCGCGCCGCCGCCAACCCAGGCGTCGACGAACTCCGCCCGCGGCTCAGCGCGGAACAGCGCGCCGACATCGGTCCAAGGCCCGGCGAGCGTATCGGCTTTTGCCACATGCACCGCCCAATCCGAGATGTTTCCAATCATCGGGCGATGCAGCAGGTAATACTTTCCGTTGATCTTGCGCGGGAACAGCACGCCGTCCTTGTTGTTGATTCGCGTGGCGGTGCCTTTGGCGCCGTCCAGGTTGTCGAAATAGCTGTCATCAAACTTGGCCGCGCCGTTGAGATTCGGAAACTGCAGGTCGATCGAGCCGGCCTTCTTCCAGCGCAGGAGGTCGGTGGATTCGGCCGTGCAAAGCGATCCAATCCAGCTTCCGCCGGCGTCTTGCGCGCTGCCGCAGTAGACCATCACGAACTTGCCGTCGATGAGCGTGACGCGCGGATCTTCGACGCCCAGGTAATCGAAATCGCTCTTGCCCGATTCGGGCTTCACGATCGGATCGGGAAATCGATAGATCAGTTCCAGATCAGGCGTGAACAACGCGAGCCCGACGTACGAACGTGTGATCAGATATCCCGGATCCGACTTTGGCCGCGCGCGATAATGAACCGCGACCAGGCCATCCTGCGATTTACGATTGTGATAGACGGTGCCGGCGAGCAAGCCGGTGAGCAGGTCTCGGTTCGCATGATCCTGCGGAATGAACGTGACGGCCGCGTTGAACGTCACGCCGCTTTCCCACTCGCGCGCGGTGGGCGACAAGATCGGCGCGCCTTGGAAGAATCTCTGAACAGAAGGATGCGATTTCAACTGACTCACGGGGCCTCTCGACTAAAGGGGTGACGAAATCCGCTCGGCGAATGTAGAGGGCAGGCCCCAGACGAGCGATCAAATATCACTTGCGTTGAAACTTAATCGCCAGCGTGCAGGAGATCAGCGCGCATCGGGATTGGCGTGAATATGCTCGCGATATTCGCTGGGGGTCATGCCGGTCAGCTTCTTGAAGACCGCTGCGAAGTAGGGGCTGGATTGGAAGCCTAAGCGAAATGCGATTTCGGTGATCGAGAGTCGCTTGCCCTGCAGCAACTGCTTGGCCCGCAGGATTCGGCGACGAGTCAGATAATCGGACGGAGTGAAGCCGGTCTCCTTGTGAAAGCGCTGACGGAAATGGCTCTGTGATAATCCTGACGCAGCCGCCAAATCCGGGATCGAAAGCGGCTGCCCGATGTTTTGATCCAGCCACGCCAGTGCCTGGCGAACCTCAGCAGATAGCGAGGCAGCCGTCGAGCGGGCGTTCACACGATCGTGGTCGCGAATCAACGACACCATCAGCTCATGCAACGTCGCCCGGGCGATCAACTGGCTGTGTTCGCCCGGCGAGCGATGCTCGTCGAGAAGCCGGTTGAACGCGTCCTTCAGGTGATCGGAGCCGGGAAACAGGCAGAGCGACGTGCGGGAATAGGCTTCTTCCATTTCCCGGGTCTCGCGGACCGTCAGGCCCTGAAGCGCCTGATTTTCAGGAAAATGGATGTGAATCCAGAACCATTCTGCCGGCTGTAACGTCGTATCGATGCCACTGTGAACTTCGCCGGGTTTGGTGAGAAACACCATTCCTTCGTTCACCTCAAAATCCTGCTCGCGGGCTCGGAAACCCAGGCTTCCGCCAACGACGAAATGGGCTTCGTAGATGCCCGGATGGGCATGCGGGACGAGCGCGTTAGGCAGCGCGTCTAACAGATGCATGCGGCCAACCAGCGGTAG
This sequence comes from Phycisphaerae bacterium, assembly GCA_014380825.1. The sequence continues at coordinate 9,287 of JACMJD010000371.1, forward strand.
CTCATCCAGAATGGCGGTTTCGCCGCTAAATGCTTCGTGATGCTGGCGGTCTGTTAACCGCCAGTCGGGTTGGCCACGGATCAACTGCATAGATTAACGCAGGTTAGTGCTGAGGTTCGGAACGGGCAAGCGAATTCGGGTTGGCAGTTTGGAGACACTACGTCGATCAAAGCATCTCTACAATTTTCGCCACAAGCGAAATCTGATTTCATATACGCCAGCGGCCGGTAGTGTATCCGCACTAGCGTGGGCGAGGACTCATAATTTTCTGGAGAGGAGAACGAGCTATGGTGGATAGAAAGATTTTACGAGGCGCAAGCCTCGTAGCATGCGTCGCAGCGGCTTTCAGTTCGAATGCTTTTGCCGTCATCAAGGATTTTGATAACGGTGGCGCGGACTTGAAGTTCCTGACTGCGGCCAACTGGAATGACGTCATCGGTGCCGATGACAACACTTTGCCCGGCCCTGCCGATCGGGCGATCATCAACAACAATTTTGTCGTCAGCTACGACACGGCCGCAACCACTTCGGTGAACGGCTTGATTATCGGCGCTGATTGGCCGGTGACTGGAGAAACCGGTACGGACGGCACACTCAACATGACCGCCGGAAAGATCATCGTCACCGGCGGTGGCGACAGCTTCGCACTTGCCCGCGCCCGTGGCGCCGTTTTCGGCGATGCCAATGGCGACGGCGTGATGAACATGACCAATTCCGAGCTTCAGATCGGCGGCTCCGATCCGATCGTTGGCGTGCGCGATCGCGGCGTGCTTGATATCGGCCTGAACGCGAAGGTCTACAACACACCCGGCCAGGAAAACTACTGGCGCCTCGGGAACTACGGCCCGAGCATCGATGCCGGTCTTGAAGGCAATGGCCTCCTGAACGTTCATGCAAATGGCACGTTCAATGCTCACGTCATCTTCATCGGTGACAACGATGCCACTGGCGAGTTGCGCGTCTCTGACACGGCGTCGGTCGTTCTGACCGGCAACCTGGTGCCCCGACCATCCGGGCCTCAGGCGTTGGGTTCCGCGACGGTTCGCATGATCGGGTCAACCGCGACTCTTTCGGCGTTCAATCTTGAATCCGACAGCACCGGCGACGGAACGGCCACCAAGTACATCTTCGATGCCGATCTCGGCGGCGTGTCCGAAATCAAGTTGCAGGATGCGATCAACATCACGGCCAGCAACCTTGAAGTGAACCTTGGCGCCTTCGTGATGCCGCCCTTCACCACACTGTTGCTGTTCGATGGCGACCAGGCGTTGGTAGGAAACAGAATCTTCGGCACGTTCGCGAATTTCAGCGTCAACGGAGTCCTGAATCCGACCAACTACTTGGTGCAGTACAACCAGGTGAATGGCGACATTACCCTGAACAATACGCCCGAACCGACGGCGGCGGTGGCAGTACTCGGCCTGGCAGGGTTACTGATTCGGCGTCGTCGCGCTTAAGTCGCGCGAAGTCGAACGTGCCGGCCAACGAACAAAACGGAAGGTCGTGAGAAAGCTGAAACAGCGCTTTCACGACCTTCCGGTTGTTCGATCAGATGTTTTGCGAGTTCCAGCGAGAGGAAACGACATGAGGCGCCGCGCGTTCACATTGGTAGAGCTTCCTGTGGTGAGCGGGCGCAAACGCGCAGCGTTTACGCTTGTCGAACTACTCGTCGTCATCGGCATTATCGCGGTGCTGATCGGCATTCTGCTTCCGGCGCTGAGCAAGGCACGGAAGAACGCGCAGATCACTGTCTGCATGAGCAATCAGAAACAGCTAATCAACGCTCTGCTGATGTATTGTGCTGACAATCGGGGCTCTTTCCCAGGTGGTCCGGGAGCCTACTATGATAACGGCGTCCTGAAATACACCGTGCGCGTGGCAGCGTGGGACACTGAAGCCCGCAATCCATATTCCTGCAATCAGGATGAGAACAACGGACCTATTTGGCTGTCTAAATACGTCGGCAAGAGTCGGAAAATCCCTGGCTGCCCGTCTGAGCCTGACGTAAAGGACAAAGGGCTTGCCAGCACAAACATTCGCACTAACTACTGGTATCCATTGTCACTCGTCTATCGACCGGACCAGATCTTCGACCCGCAGGCCTTCATCAACTTCACAGATTTTGCTACAGCCCCACCCGGAACGATGCAGACTCCGCAGAAGATCACCCAAGTTCGACATACGACGCAGAAGGTCGTCATCATTGAACGTGACACGTATCATGACAAGATTATCTGGCAGGTCGATCGAATCCCGCCTGGTCAACCGCCCACGTATGAGAACAAACGCGTAGTTGTCGCGGGGTTCGCAGACAGTCACGTCGAACGGCGCCTTGTGTCAGAAATGCTTGACCAAGATGTGAATTACACTGGCCGGGGCACAGAAGAGCCGGGCGTGTTGGGCAAAGACTTCAGATGATGGGGAATCGCAAAGATGTGTTCGCGACAACCACCAATACAATTTGAAGCGCTCGAGCATCGCCGTTTACTCGCCGTTCATACGGTCGACTTCAACAACTACGCGGTTCAGTTCAGCTACTTCGACTTCCTTCTTCGCGATTCGCACACGCCGACGTCCGGCTTCTCCTACACGCTCGGCACCGGCAACGGGCAGCGGCCGAACATCAACGGCATCACCTGGGCGGATGCGAGCTACTACGACACCGTGCTCGGCGCGGGAGGATTTAGTTCCGTCAACTCGTGGAACATGAAGCCGTTGGTGGTCTATTCGAACGTGAAGAACGGCGATTGGATCAACCAAGGTTGGAACCCGTATCAGGATATGGCCGAAGGATCGGCGTGCATCGACGACGCGGGTCGCGCGGCGGTCACGTTTGCGGATGATTATCTGCTCAACGGCACCGAAGCGTCGTATCAGAAAGCGCGCGACATCCTCACGTTCGTCGCGTACATGACGACTCGCCAGGGCAAGACATACAACTTCGCCTGGCTCGACGCGCCGGCCGTGTTTGGTTGGGATCCGATTCAGGCGCAGGACGCGCACTACATGTATCGCTCAGAATACGTGAAGCGCACGCAGTATCCGTCCGCCAGTCCCAGCAGCGCGTGGTTCGACACCAACTCCGACACCTCGCACATTATTAATTGGCCCAGCCCCGTCGCGGCGCCGCCCTTCATGCCGCACGCGAAGTATTCGGTGTACATCGACGACCTGCAGGATGCGAACAACGCCGACGTTGCCAAGATCTACGATGGTCCGCTGTACACGACCGCCGGAGGTGGGCCGACTAGCTTCAAGACCGGTATTAAAAAGAGTTATACAAACAGCACGCAGAGATTCGGATTCGATGAAGCCCGCGCGCTTCAGGGATTCGCGCGCGGCATGCAGATGATGCAGAAGCGCGCTCACGAAACCGGCGGGCTAAGCGGCGACGATCTGGTCTTTGCCAAATTTCTCGAGAACAACACCAACCGCCTGATTCGTTACGTGCAGACGCGATCGATGAACACGCTGGATTCGAAGATCGGCAGCGCGGTGCTTGTCGGCCTGGTTGATTATTACCGGGTGATGTACGGCACGAGCGAATACGGCGCGTACGTCTCGCCGCTGCCGACCAATTCGAACACGGCCGAGACGTCCGACGATCGCCCGGTGCAGACGACCGTCATGTCGATGATCGACACGCTGGCGACGACGATGAAATCGAAACAGTTCCGCAGCGCCGATTGGCGAAACGGAATTTTCATCGACGACGCGAACGGCGGAAACTGGGACGCGTGGGGCCAGCTTGGGATTTACGCGCTGGCGCGCACGTACAGCATGAAGATCAACATCGGCGCGAACCCGGCCGACGCGAGCGTCGCCTCGCTGCTCGATTACGCTGCTTATGCCGCCGACAGTTTCTATGGTGTCGAGGCGTATCACTACGCCGTTCCCGGCGCGAACAACGTGCGAACCAAGGAGCGGATCACCGGAATCTCCGGATGGTCGGCACTATATCACACGAACTCGGCGCAGATCGCGTATCACAATTCGTCGATCGTGCTCGGGCTTGAAGAGCTCGCTCGCGCGTACCTCGTCTCGGATCGCGCCGACAAAGTCACTCGCGCCGCAACGTATCTTGAAGGCATGAAATCAGTCGCCTCGTGGTTCGTCGGCAACAACACATCACTGCTGGATTACTACGATGGCACCGCACCGATGGCGGGGACCAACCGCGGGCGCGGCGTGACGTTCGACGGCCTCTCGCCCGGTGCATCGAGCAACCGCAACGGCGGCGGCGAATCACAGGCGGAAGGTCTCTGGGCGATCATCCACGCCAAGGCGGCGATCGCGGCATTCAATCTGAGCTCGACATTCTCGTACGAACAAGGCACCACCGCCGCGGCGCGGCCGACCGTCACTGCGTCGCGATTTGCGTTCGATGCACCGAAGCCCGCGCTGACGTTCACCTTCAGCCAGAGTGTCGGCGCATCCGTCGATCCATCTGACATCGTCGTGACGAACCTCGACACGAATACGGTGATTCCGACGAGCGCGCTGTCGCTGTCGTACAACACGCCGAGCCGCATCCTGACGGTTACGTTTCCGGGGATCACCAACGGCATCTTGCCCAACGGTCAATACACCGCGGTCGTGTCGGCCACCGGCATCGTCGGAAACTCCGCGAACCCGATGGCGGCCAACCATGTGCTGGCGTTCCGCGTGCTGGCGGGCGATGCGGATGGCAACGGGGTGATCGATTTCGATGACTACTCGAAAATCGACAACGGCTTCAACAACAATTGGACCGGCTTCGGCAACGGCGACTTTGACTACAACGGCATTGTCGATTTCGATGACTATTCGATTATCGACCAGGCCTTCAACACACAATCACGCCCGGCGAGAAGCAACCCGTCGCCGGCAC
>JACMJD010000372.1 GCA_014380825.1 Phycisphaerae bacterium
ACACGGACGCTAGTCCAGCAGTTTGGGCAGCCAGGTCGCGAGCGCTGGCCATAGGAAAACGGCAATCAGGGCGATCAGCCCGAGCAGCATGAATGGATTCGCTGCCCGGAAAATATCCCGAGTCGAAATCTCTTTCGGCGCGACGCTGCGCATGGCGAACAGCAGAATTCCAAACGGAGGGGTAAGAAGGCCCAATTGCATGCACATCATGTAGAGGACGCCGAACCACGTCTTGTCGAAGCCGAGCTGCTGAACCAGCGGCATATAGAATGGAAGCGTCATCAGCATCGTGCTCACTTCATCTAGGAAGAAGCCCAGGAAAATGAGGATCACCAGCATGACGATCAGGATAATGAGCGGATCGCCGCCACCCGAGGTGATCGAGACGATCAGGCCGCTGGTGGCGCCGGAAAAATTCAGTATCTGAGAGTAGGTGGATGCCCCCATGATGATGAACAGAATCGCGCCCGTCGCGATCGCGGTTCCGCGCAATGCGGCGATAAAGCCCTTCCGCGTCAGCGAGCGATAGAGCGCCGCGACCGCCAGTGTGGCCGTGGCGCCGACCCCGGCCGCCTCGGTCGGCGCCGCCCATCCGCGCGCCATCGATACGACGACGACCACAAAGATGAGCACGAGCGGCATGACGTCGCGAAACAGCGGAATCCAACGCTCGCGCGGTGTGAGACGCACCGGTGCTTCGTCCGGCGTTTTCTCCCATTTGAAATATGATGCCAGCACGATGTAGCCGACGAAGGCGGCGCTGAGGATAAGACCGGGTACCACGCCGCCAATCAGCAGTGGCGCGACCGGAATGACCGCCAAGCTCGCGAACAGGACGGTCAACGCCGACGGGGGGATGAGCGCGTCGACGCCGCCGATGCCCATGATCGCGCCCATCGCCAGACGGGGGCTGTAGCCTCGTTTCAGCATCTCGGGCAGCAACAGACTGCCCAGCATCATGGTCGTCGCCACCGTGGAACCCGAAATCGCCGAGAAAATCGTGCCGGCGACGATCGCGACGACGGCGAGCCGGCCCGGAACGCGCACGATCAGGCGATCGATCGAATCGATCGCACGCATCGCGAGCCCCGAATGAAACAGCAGCTCGCCCATGAAGATGAAAAGCGGAATGGGAACAAGCGTGTACGATGTCACGCTATCGAGCGCATTGCGGACGAGAAGCTCCATTCCGGCCGACCCGCCCAGCACGAGCCATGCGCCGACGACGTTCACGGCCAGAAAGGCGAACACCACCGGCAGCCCGAGCAGCATCAGGACGATGACGGCGCCAAGCAGCAGTGTCAGCGTGAGTTCCCAGCTCATCGAGACGGCTATCGCTCTTTTGACTGGGATCGATCGGCGTTGAACGGGCGAATAGCGCGCCGCAAGAATTCGATCCATAGCAAGGCGAGGGCCAGGAAGGCCGCCGCGAAAATCCACCATTCCGGGAAGATGAAATTCTTGAAGATTCGACGGGCCTCCTCCGCGGACTGCAACCCGATACGCGCCGTGTAGAAAATGAAGATCCCAATGACGATCAGGC
>JACMJD010000373.1 GCA_014380825.1 Phycisphaerae bacterium
AAGACATTCTACGTCGCGCAGCGCGCGCCAGGCCTCTGGGGCGCGGTGCGAGGCTTGGCGAAGCGCACGTATCGCACCGTCCGCGCGCTCGACGGCATCTCATTCAACATCAACGCCGGCGAGCTCGTCGGTTACATCGGCCCGAACGGCGCGGGAAAGAGCACGACGGTGAAAACGCTCGCCGGCATTCTGGTTCCCGATGGCGGGCGCTGCGAAGTGAGCGGCCGCGTGCCGTGGCGCGAGCGGATCGCGCACGTCGCGCAACTCGGCGTGGTGTTCGGCCAGCGCACGCAACTGTGGTGGGACCTGCCGGTGATCGAATCGTTCGATCTGCTGCGCGACATCTATCGCGTCGATGAAACGCCGTATCGACAGACGCGCGATGAGATGATCGCGCTGCTCGATCTCCAGCCACTTCTGGATGTCCCGGTGCGACAGCTTTCGCTCGGCCAGCGAATGCGCTGCGACATCGCCGCCGCGCTGCTGCATCGACCGCCGATCCTGTTTCTCGACGAGCCGACGATCGGCCTGGATGCCGTCTCGAAGCTGGCCGTGCGCGATTTCATCCGCCGGATCAATCGCGAGCGCGGGGTGACGGTGATTCTCACCACGCACGACATGGACGACATCGAAGCGCTTTGCAGCCGGGTAATCGTGATCGGCGACGGGAAGATTCTGTCCGATGGCACGCTCGCGAATTTACGCGCCCGCGTCACGCGCGAACGCTGGCTGACGGTCGATGTAGAGACTGACGGAATCACGATCGAAGATCCGGATGCAACCGTCATCCGTCGCGAAGGCCAGCGCGTGTGTCTCGCGTTTGATCCGCAGGTCGTGTCGCCAGCGGAATTGATTCGCCGCGTGACCAGCGCGCATCCGATCCGAGACCTGTTCGTCGAGAATCCGCCGATCGAGACGATCATCGCGCGGTTGTACTCCTTGACTCCCCTCCCTGGAAGGGAGGGGTTGGGGGAGGTTTGATGCGTCCCGCGTGAGCCATGTGTCAGCGACGGGACGGGCATTGACGATTCGCGCTTCGACCCTCCCCCGGCCCCTCCCTGCCAGGGAGGGGAGGATAAAAATGCGACCCTACCTCGCCATCCTCAGCGCTCGTTTCCGCATGCTGCTGCAATATCGCGCCGCCGCCATCGCGGGGATCTGGACGCAGATCTTCTTCGGCATCGTGCTGATCATGGTGTACGAAGCGTTCTATGCTTCGTCGGGCAACGCCCAGCCGATGCAGCTCGCGCAGGTCGTCAGCTATGTCTGGCTCGGGCAAGCGTTGCTCGGCATGCTGCCGTGGAACGCGGATGGCGACGTGCGCGCGATGGTGCGCAGCGGCGCAGTCGCATACGAGCTTTGTCGGCCGGTCGATCTGTACAACCTGTGGTACATGCGTTCGGTTGCCCTGCGCACGGCGCCGACCATTCTGCGCGCGGTGCCGATGGTGCTGATCGCGGCGTTCGTTCTGCCGTTGATCGGCCTGCCCGAATGGCGCCTGCTCCCGCCGCCCAGCGTCGCGTCGGGCGTCGCGTTCTTCGGCGCGCTCGTGGGCGCACTGCTGCTCGGCTGCGCCATCTCGACACTCGTAAATATCAGCCTGATGTGGACGGTCAGCGGCGACGGGTTCGTAATGATGATGACCGTGCTGGTCACGTTCTTCTCCGGCATGATCGTCCCGCTGCCGCTGTTTCCCGATTGGGCACAGGCGATCGTTCAATGGTCGCCGTTCGCGGGTTTGGTCGATCTGCCGTTCCGCGTGTACGCCGGCCACATCGCGCCGAGCGACGTCTCGCTGGTGTTGATGAAGCAGATTCTTTGGACGGCGATCCTGATCGCGCTTGGACGCTGGCTGCTGAACCGCGGCATGCGCGCAATCGTCGTGCAAGGCGGATGACTTGCAACCAGAAAAACAAAATGCGGCCACGAAGGCACGAAGGAAATGCGAATTGAATTCTATGTAATTCCCTTGTGCCCTTCGTGCCTTCGTGGCTGATCCGGATTCGATATGACGAACAACCTCCAGCTTTACGCGCGATACGCCGGCATTTCGCTACGCGGGCAGATGCAGTATCGCGCTTCGTTCATTCTTCAGGCGCTGGGCGCGTTCTTCAACACCGGCCTGGAGTTCGCGGCGGTCTGGATGCTGTTCGATCGGTTCGGACAACTGAAAAGCTGGACGCTGCCGGAGATGGCGCTGCTGTACGGAACGATCGCGGTGACGTTCGCGATCGCCGATTCGATCGGGCGCGGATTCGATCAGTTCGCTAGCACGGTGAAAGCGGGCGATTTCGATCGGCTGCTCCTTCGCCCGCGCTCAACCGTTCTCCAACTGCTCGGCCAGGAGCTGACGCTGCGCCGAATCGGACGCCTCGCGCAAGGCGCGGTGGTGCTGGCGTACGCGATCTCGCACATTGACGTGCATTGGTCGATCGCGCGCGCGACGCTGTTGGTGATGTCGATCATCTGCGGCGTGTGCCTGTTCCTCGGCCTGCTCATCATGCAGGCCACCAGTGCGTTCTGGACGACGGAAAGCCTGGAAGTGTGGAACGCCTTTACGTACGGCGGCGTGTTCATGAGCCAATATCCGGTGTCGATCTATCGCACCTGGTTCGCGCGATTCTTCACGTTCGTCATCCCGCTGGCGTGCATCAACTACCTGCCGGCGCTGGTGATTCTCGATCGCGAGACGAGCCCGATGTACTGGCTCGCGCCGCTGGCGGGTGTGGTTTTCCTCTTAATCGCGCTGCAAGGATGGAAGTTCGGCGTGCGGCATTATCGATCGACGGGGAGTTAGCCGCCGCTTGCGGCGAGTATGCGGAAAGTCGATTAACTTACCGATCACATGAATCGTCGTTACCGCTCACTGCTCATCGCCCTCGCGTTCATCGCGTTCGTCAGCCTTGGTCTGCCGGATGGAATTCTCGGCGTGGCGTGGCCGTCGATCCGACGCACGTTCGGCGTGCCGCTCAGTCAGCTCGGTTATCTGCTGATGGCCGGGACGACCGGATACTTCGTCTCCAGCTTTTTCGCCGGGTCGTTTGAGCGCCGCCTTGGCATCGGCGGCGTGCTCTTGGCGAGCAATTTGCTCGTGCTGGCGAGTTTGCTCGGCAACTCAATCACGCCCGCGTTTCCGTGGATGATTCTGTTCAGCCTGCTCGGCGGTTTAGGCGCGGGCGCGATCGATGCGGCGATCAATCACTTCGCCGCTTCCACGTTCCCACCGCGATGGGTGAGCTGGCTGCACGCGTGCTACGGCATCGGCGCGACGCTCGGGCCACTCATCATGACCACCGTCATCGTGCGCGGCCTGTCGTGGCGATACGGTTACGCATCCGTCGGCGTGATCATCGCCGCGATGTCGATCCTGTTTCTGCTGACGATCAAGCTCTGGCAGACCGACCCGGTGCCCAACGTGTCGGACGCCCAACTAATCGTGCGCGCCGGTGTGACGGACGCCCTTCGCATCCCGCTCGTCTGGATGCACATCGCGCTGTTCTTCCTCTACACCGGTATCGAAGTGACCGCCGGCCAGTGGTTTTACAGCCTGTTTACCGAGTCGCGCGGCATGTCGCCCAAGATCGCCGGCACAATCGTCAGCAGCTACTGGGCGAGTCTGACGATCGGCCGAATCGTCTTCGGTTACGCGGCCGGACATTTCAAACCGGTGCCGCTGCTGCGCATCGCGCTCGGGCTTGCGCCGCTTGCCGCCTTGCTGATCTGGGCGAATGTTTCGACATCGACGACATTCATCGGCGCCGCCGTACTCGGGTTCGCGCTCGCGCCGATTTATCCGCTGCTCGTCTCCGTCACCCCCTCGCGCGTTGGCCAACACGTCGCCGCACACGCGATCGGCTTTCAAGTCTCAGCCGCCACGATCGGCGTGGCGGTGCTGCCGACGATCGCCGGCGCGCTGGCGCGACGGATCGGTCTGGAGGTCATCGGCCCGTTTCTCCTGGCGGCAACTCTATCTTTGCTGATCCTGCACGAGATCACGATGCTGCGGACACGTCGCCAGCATTTGCAACCCGCCGTCGGCGCGGCCACTTGATCGATCATTCGTGGCGATGCGGAATCGACACGTTATCATCTCGCCCCGATGTCCCCCGACGCGTCGGCCAATCAATCAACGACAAGCCGCTCCGGGCGAGATGCACACGGGCGCGCTGCCGTCGCCGATTCGCGCCCGCAGCGCCTGCCGTCGATCCGACTGCTGATCACGCTGATCGTCGTGATTCCGATGACGGTCGTGTCCGCTGCGCTGATCGCGATTACAACGCTGACCAGCAACCAGATCCAACCGATCTTTCCGCGTGGGAACGGCCGATGTTTCACGACCTGGCCGTGAATCCGGATGTCGCGTCGGTCTGCTTTTCCACACTCGACGGTGATTGCACCTGGCTGCTGCACGCGCACAACCGCCTGGAGCTGGGCATCGTGCACGGCAACGACAAAGATCACGCGATCGAATTCGCCGCCGATCTTGCGGGTAACGTTGATCGAACCAACCCAATCCGCGTGTACCGCTACGACGCCAACGCACGCCCGTGGTTCCAAACTGC
>JACMJD010000374.1 GCA_014380825.1 Phycisphaerae bacterium
ATCGATCGCGTACCTCGACGCCGGCGGCGCGCTGCGCGTCGGCCCCGCCTCCGCAGGCGCCAAACCGGGTCCCACGTGCTACGGGCGAGGCGGCGAATTGCCCACCGTCACCGACGCGAATCTCATACTCGGCCGAATTCCGCGCGAAGGATTTCTCAACGGCGCGATGAAGCTGAATGAATCCGCCGCGCAACGGGCGATCGAGCAACTCGCGAATTCCATCGGGCGAAGCGTGATCGAAACCGCTCTGGGCATCGTTCGCGTAGCGGAGTCGAACATGGCCCAGGCGATCCGCGCGGTCACCTCTCGTCGCGGCCACGACCCGCGTGATTTCTCCCTCGTCAGCTTCGGCGGCGCCGGTGGTTTACACGCCTGCGCACTGGCCGAGCAGCTCGACATCCCGCGCGTGATCGTTCCACCATATTGCGGCGTGCTCAGCGCGCTCGGAATGGTGGTGGCCGCGCCGGTGGTGGATGTCTCGCAGACGGTTCTGCACCTGGGCGAGAAGTTGGATGATGACCGTCTCGCGGCGGAATTCGGTTCGCTGTCGGGTCGGTCGATGGAGCAGATCACCTACGAATCGACCACCAGTGTTGAAGCGTTTGCCGACGTTCGCTTCGCCGGACAGTCACATGAGATCACCGTGCGCGTCGAACGGCCGTCGTTACAATTTATCCGCGATACATTTTTGCTGGAGTACGCGAAGCTCTACGGCCAGACACCGCGCGATCGGGCGATACAACTCGTCACATTGCGCCTGCGCAGAACCGGCGCTCGACCGGAAATCATCCTGCCGCAATTGACGACAAGCGGCGCCAACCTGCAGAGCGCGTCGTTGATCGATGCCGCCGGTCAATGCACGTCCACCACAGTCCTGAATCGCGCCGCTCTGCTGCAAAGAACCGTGCAATCCGGGCCGCTGCTGATCCTTGACGCTGAAGCAACCACTTACGTCCCGGCGGGTTGGCATGTCGAAATCCGCCCGGACGGGACGATTCTTCTCACAAAAATTTCTTAAACCAGCAATACCGCACGCCGCCCCCGGACATATACGAGCGGGTTTCGCGCACTCACGCGATGCATTGGCCGAAGGAGGTCGAAGCGCGGCGGCGTGGATCTGTTCCCACCATGCGGCCGCTCGCACACATTTCCGGCGCGATTCTCAAAGTCATTTCCCTAAGGCAGGTGTTCGATGAAAAAGCAGGTTCGATTCGCTCTTCGTTCTGGCGTCGCGTTCGTTGCGTTGACTGTTGTTACCCGCATTGATGCGGCGCCGCTCGATCCGATTCCGCGAGGCGATATCGCGATTCAGCTCAACACCATCGCTTCAGGAATGGGGGCGCCGCTGTACGGTACTAACGCGCCCGGCGACACGAACCGCCTGTTCGTGTTGGAGCAGGCCGGGCAGGTGCGAATTATTCAGAACGGCGTGTTGCTGCCGGGCAATGCGCTGGATATTTCCGCGCGCGTCTCGCCGCCATTCGTGCCGACCAACGCGAATGACGAGCGCGGCTTGCTCGGCATCACATTTCATCCAGGCTTCAACATTCCAAGCAGCGTCGGATTTCGAACGCTCTACACCTACAACAGCGAAGCGATTCCCGTCGGATCGCAGCCGACCTTCATCGCGCCGAACGGCGCGGTTCAGAATTACAAGAACGTCGTCAACGAATGGAAAATGAGCGCTGCCGATCCGAACGTGATCGACCCGGCCTCGCGGCGCGAGATTGTTTCGTTCGGCAAAAATGCCGGCAACCACAACGGCGGCACGCTTGATTACGGCCCCGATGGTTACCTGTACCTGGCGCTGGGCGACGGCGGCAACGCGAACGACTTCGGCCCGAGTCACCTCGAGCCCGGCGGCAACGCGCAGAACCTGACCACGCCGCTGGGAAAAATGCTGCGATTCGATCCGACCAATCCCGCGCTCACGCCCGGCAGCGCTGATCCGGTGAGTCCCAACGGACAGTACCGAATCCCCGTCACCAACCCGTTCCAAGGCGCGGGCCAGGTGAAGGAAACGTACGCGCTGGGCTTCCGCAACCCGTATCGGTTTGCATTCGATCGCGCCAACGGACAACTGATCCTGGCGGACGTCGGACAGAACACGATCGAAGAGATCAACCGCGTCACGATCGGCGGAAACTACGGCTGGGCGATCAAGGAAGGCGACTTCCTGTTCGATCGCACCACCGGCAACGTCGGCGCGCGAAGCCCGGGTCTTCCCGCGGGCTTGATCGATCCAATCTCCGGCCCCGGTGGAACACTCGAATACGATCACCAGGACGGCATCTCGATCACCGGCGGATTCGTCTACCGCGGCACGGCGATTCCCGCGCTCGTCGGCAAATATGTATTCGGCGATCTCGCGCTGCGCAACCTCCCGCCACGCGTCGATGGCCGACTGTTTTACGCCGATCTGACGACGGGCGAGATCAAGGAATTCCTGCTCCCGCAATTCGCCAACGGCGTGCTCCCGAACGGCCTAACCGTCCACGGCTTCGGACAGGACGCGCAAGGCGAGCTGTACGCGATGGTCACGAACACACCCGCGAGCGGCACGGGCGGGATCGTGTATCAGCTCGCGGCATTCGTGCCCGAGCCAGGCGTGCTCGGGTTGATCGCCATCGGTGCGATCGGCGTGCTCCGGCGCCAGCGCCGTTAATGTGGGCGGGGTGCAAGGGCGATACCGTTTCTCGCACGTTCATTGCTGCCCGTGCGCGCACCGAATCGATTAAAGATTTGCTGATCGCGCCCGCCTGCCGATATAACGGACGCCACTGTTTCACGGGAGTAATGCGTGGTTTGTTCGCGTCAACGCGACGAACTTCTTGAACGCATCGGGCGCGAGCGCCGTTCTCCTTGCGCTGCGCCGAACCATGCTTCGGCGCGCAACGCGCCAATACCAAAAATCCAAAATTTTGTGTGCGATCCGAGACGATCGTCAAGCGTTTTCGAATTGCGCTGCGCGTTTGCGATGCGCGGCGCGCAGCGCGGGCAGTATATGTAGAGCACGTGTGTTCGGGTGGACAACGCGTGCGAACGCGGCGATCTGGGCCGTTCCCGAAAATTCCCGAAAACACCCGATCGGCGAAAATCGTCTCAGCGACAAGTGTTGAAGGGGCCGGGGGATGTGATTTTGGTGGTGTCGCGGCATGGGAAATGGTCGCTGGTCGCAAGTACAGTCGTGCAACATGAACGTCGATCCGATCGAACTCGAGCTGATGCGAAACCTCTTCGAAGCGGCGGCGGAGGAGATGGGCATCGCACTTCAGCGCACCGCGTTCAGCGCGAACATCAAGGAGCGGCGCGATTTCTCGTGCGCGCTGTTCGACGCAGACGGCGCGTTGCTGGCGCAGGCGGCGCATATTCCGGTGCACCTGGGGTCGATGCCGGCGTCGCTGCTCGCGGTGATCGAGCGGCTCGGGCCGCTTGAAGCGGGCGATGTCGCGATCGTGAACGACCCGTTCGCGGGCGGAACGCATCTGCCGGATATCACGATCGTCTCGCCGATTTATGTGGAGAATCGACTCGTCGCGTATGCCGCGAATCGGGCGCATCACGCGGATGTTGGCGGGATTTCGCCGGGGTCGATGACGTTGAGCAGGCATATCGATGACGAAGGCATTCGCATCGAGCCGTCGCTGCTGTGTCGGCGTGGCGTGCGCGACGAAGCGCTGCTGAAGCGAATTCTCGACACGGTTCGCACGCCGGATGAACGGCTTGGTGATCTGGATGCGCAGCTCGCCGCGAATCGGGTGGGCGAGACGTCGCTGCATCGAATGTTCGCCCGACATGGCGTCGATCATGTGCTCGCGTTTGGCCGAGCGCTGCTCGATTATTCGCAGTCGTTCATGCGCCGCGCGATTGGGATGATTCCGGCCGGCACGTATGAGTTTGAGGATGCGATGGATGATGATGGGACCGGAGCCGGACCGATTGCAATTCGCGCGACAGTGACGATCGAAGCGAATCGTGCGATCCTCGATCTGCGCGAGTCGGCGGATCAAGTCGCGGGTTGCATCAACTGTCCGCGCGCGGTCGCGGTGTCGGCGGTTTACTACTGCTTCGCGTGCTTGATGAATTCCGCATCGCTCCCTCGCCCGGTACTCCGGGAGAGGGTGGGGGAGAGGGGCCTTCGCGCGAGCGAAGGCTCTTCGGCGCGTGAAGACGCGAGTACGCGCAGACCCTCACCTCAATCCTCTCCCGGCGTACCGGGAGAGGAGGTAAGAGTGGATGCGCCGCTGAATGGCGGCGCGTTCCGCGATATCGAAGTGCTCACGCGTTCCGGTTCAGTCGTGCATGCGCTGTATCCGAGCGCGGTTGTTGCCGGGAACACCGAGACAAGTCAGCGCGTCGTCGATGTCATCTTCGGCGCGCTCGCGAAGGCGTTACCGAATCTCATCCCAGCGGCAAGCTGCGGCTCGATGAGCAGCGTGGCGCTCGGCTCGGATCACTGGAGCTATTACGAGACGATCGGCGGCGGAAGTGGCGCCAGCGCCGCGGGCAACGGCGAATCGGGGGTTCAATGTCACATGACCAACACGCTCAACACGCCGGCCGAGGCGCTGGAGTTGCAGTATCCGTTGCGGGTTCGTCGGTTCGAACGCGTACGCGACACGGGCGGCGCCGGACGATTTCGCGGCGGCGACGGAATCGTGCGCGAGATCGAAGCGTTGGCGGATTGCACGGGCACGGTTCTCAGCGATCGTCGGACAAACGCGCCGTACGGATTGAGCGGCGGCGAGCCCGCGCACGTCGGCGCGAACACATTGCTCGATCCGCATGCGAACACGCAACCCGTTGCGCTCGGCGGAAAGTCGCAATTCACCCTGAAACGTGGCCAACGCCTTCGCATTCAAACGCCGGGCGGTGGTGGGTGGGGTGGTTGCTGATTGGTGCGACGCGCACGTCCGAGAAAAATCTGGTCGCGACGGAGAATGGAAATTGCAAAACCACGCCCGCCCTTCGACAATGTCGAACATCGATGCCACTGTTCGACAGTGACATCTCGTGGCAGGTCCTTCGCCGGATCATCAAGGATTGGGCGGGTGACACGGCACAGATTGCGGAGGTTCGCCCGCTGGACGGCGGGTGCATCAACACAACGCTGTGCATCACCACCGACCAAAATGATCGGGCCGTCCTGAAGATTTCCCCACATCGAGTGAACCGCGAGTTCGAGCGCGAGGCCGCGCACCTGAAGCTCATCCGCGAGATCGGCATTCCCGCGCCCAAGGTGTACGCACAAAAGACCGCGTCGCTGGAAGATCCGCACAGTTGGATCCTGATGGAATTCATGGACGGCGTCGATCTGACCGAAGCGAAGCGTCAGTGCTCGGCCGCACAGTTCGACGCGCTTCAGCAAAACCTGGCCGAGATCGTCGCGACGCTGCACGATAAGCGCGGCGACGCGTACGAGCGCGTCGCACATCACGAGCAGAAGCGTTTCGACGACTGGCCGCGCTTCTTTCACGCGATTTACGATTCAATCTGGCACGAGTGCGAGAAGGCCTCGCACCTGCCAGTGAAGTCTCGCAAGCAGATCGCGAGAATTCACGAGAAGCTCGATAGTCTTCTAGCGAATTCAGATCCGCCGCGGCTTGTGCACTGGGATATCTGGTCGACGAATCTGCTCGCGAAACCGGATGAGAAAGGAGACTGGAAGATCGCCGGACTGTTGGATCCGAACTGCAAGTTCGCCCACGCCGAAGCGGAGATCGCGTACATGGAATTGTTCCACACGTGCACGCCCGCATTCCTCAAGGCGTATCAGAAGCATTACAAGCTGCCCGAGGAATACCACCGCTCGCGCAAGTGGATTTATCAGCTCTACCCGATGATCGATCACGTCGTGCTGTTCGGCGAACAGTATCTGAAGCCATTGCAGACGACGCTGGATCAGTGCACGACGTTCGCGTAGGAACCTCAACATGTTTGATCTGCCGCCCGGGGACCGACAGCGCCTGGTGCCTCTGTTTGCAGGTTTTCCAGTCATGCCGACCGTCGTGAACGCCGTGCTGCTTGAAGGTATGGGCCGCGCGCTGGTGGAGGATGTCGAATGCCCGCGCGTCGGCCTGGCGAAACTGGATTTCACCTTCGTCGCTGGAGATCCGACCGGCGAGGCGGCGCGGTCGTGCGTTGAGCACGCAACTTTCGACCTCATTCCGTGCGACGAACAGTGGAAGGAGTTGCTGCATGCTGTGCACGGACCGAACCTTCGTACGCACGAGCGCATCGCATTTCGCAGCTCGCGCTTTGATCGTGAAGCTCTGACGCAAGTCGTGAAGCGGCTTCCCCCGGAATTCACGATCGTGAGGGTCGATCCGAGCAACGTCGATGCATTCTCAACGCTCGGGCCGGCGCTGGTTGGAAACTTCGACTCGACCGAAAGCTATCTCGCTAAGGGATTGGGTTTCGGCATATGGCGCGAAGGTCGATTCGTATCGGCGGTCTCGTCGTTCTGTGTTGCGGGGGACGAACTGGAGGTTGAGATACAGACTCGTCCGGAGTTTCGTCGCGGTGGGCTGGCGACGATCTCGGCCGCGCAACTTATCCTGCATTGCCTCGACCACGGGCTGACGCCGCACTGGGACGCGCACAACACAATGTCGGCCGACCTCGCGCGCAAGCTCGGCTTCTGCGACGAGCTCGCGTACGAAACGTATTCGTGCGCTACCGATTCGCCGAGGCAAGGATCGGCGGGTTAGCCGGCGACGACTTCGGATTTCGCGCTTCGCGAATCGTCTTTTCGCAACCGATCGATACCACGAGCAGGAAGAGAATCGTAAGGCCGAGCAGTGTTCGCATCGCAGTTCCTATCTGGAGTTAACCACCGAGCACAAGTTCCAGCCCATCACACAGGCGTCCGCAGAGTAGTTCCTGACTCAGCGTTTCGCCAAGCACACGCTGGGCTTCATTGCCCATCGATTCCAGATCGGTACTCGGAAGTTGTCGCAGGTAATTGATCGCGGCGATCGCTTTGGAATCTTCGCCGTGCGACACGTGTACGCCGAAGCCGTGGCGATCGAGCAGATCTGAGATGTGGCTCGGCTCGGGTCCGAAGAACAGCACCGGCTTGGCAACGGCCATAGCGCCGTAGACTTTGCATGGGTGGATGATGCCGACCATGTTGTCGCCCAGCGAGACGACGTGAACGTCGGCCGCCGAGAGCGAGAAACGCAGCTCTTCCAGCGGTTGATATGGCAGGGTGATGCAGTTCGTCAGGTTTTCATCGCTGATGAATCGCTCGACATCCTTCTTGCCGATTCCGCCGCCCACGAAGAGGAAGCGGAGGATCGGATCGTCCTTGAAATGCTTGGCCGCGCGGAGGAGCGTGTCGAGCGGGTTGCTCGGGCTGTGGTTGCCGCTGTACATGATGACGAACTTGCCGGCGAGATTGTGCCGCTTGCGGAACGGATTGGTCTCGTGCGGCACCGGATCGACAAACGTCTCGTGCGGCCAGGGCGGGATGATCGCCAGCTTGTCGTCCATCTTCAGCCGCGCCCGCAGGCGCTTGGCCATGAAACGGTCGAGCGCGATCACCAGCGCCGAGTTCTTCAGGATCATGCGGTTGGTGCTCTCAAGAAACGCGGCGGCCGCATCATCTCGATGAAGCTTCCCGAGCGCGATGAGCTGATCTGGGTTCAGATCCATTGCCCAGTAAACGATCGGCACGGTGCGAAAGACTTTGACGATCGTAGCGGCAAATCCCACCAGCGGCGGGGAAGTGCTAAAGAATACGCCTGCCAGGTTTGATGTCGTCGCGCCGCGCAGGATCACCTGGAGCATGAAGCTGGCGGTTCCGATCGCACGGGTGAGGATCGATTTCTTCCCAAACGACGCGAACGGCAGGCGGTGGATGTCGACGCCGCGATAGTTTTCGCGGCGTGGGTAACGCATGGTCGGGTCGTCGTAACCGCGGTCGGCCGTATACACGACGACGCGCCAGCCGCGTCGCGCCATCTCAACTGCAACGTCGGCCATGTGCTGTCCGACGCTGGCGGGGTCCGGCACGAACACCTGGCTGAAGATGACCAGCGTGCGGCGAGTGTAGTGCGGCAAGCGGTGCCGCCGGCGCTGCGCGGGCACGGATTGGGGCATCGCCGGTTGCGTTGGGGTTGGCGTCATACGAAGGAGCAGCGTGAATACTATGCGGGCGACGAAAGTTCAATCCGGCCGCCCGACGGAAACCGTCGAGAACCATCGGCCGACCACTGGATTCCCGATTTCCCATGTCCGCATCCCCGGTTGCCCGTACCTTATTCTCGTGATGCTGCACGACAGCGACCAGCAGTTGCTCGATCGCTTTGCCGCGCGGCAGGACCACGCCGCGCTGGCGGAGATCGTGCGTCGATACATCGGCCTGGTGCATGCCGCGGCACATCGACAGGTGCGCGATCCACATCTGGCGGCGGACATCACGCAGGCGGTGTTCATCGTGCTTGTCCGTAAGGCGCCGTCGCTTCGTGCGGACACGAACCTTGCGGCGTGGCTGTTCACGGTCACACGTCACGCCGTCGCCAACGCGCGACGAGTGCAGGCGCGGCAGCGAATTCACGAGACGCAAATGGCCACGATCACCCGCGCTCAATCCGCACCACCCGCCGACAAGAACGCGGAGGTGGCTGACGAGATTCGATCGGTGCTCGACGATGGGATCGCGAAACTCTCGCACGTCGAGCGAACGAGCGTCCTCATGCACTTCTTCGGCAACAAATCCCACTGCGAAGTGGGCGCCGAGCTGGGCATGACCGAAGAAGCGGCCCGCAAGCGGGTCGCACGCAGCGTTGAGAAGCTCCGGACGATTCTGACTCATCGCCGGGGCGGCGCGGTCACCTCTGGCGCAACAACCAGTGCCGTGCTCGCCTCGGTGATGAGCGCGGAAAGCGCGCTCGGCGCGACGATCGCCGGACAATCCGCGCTCGTCGCATCGACGGCTAACGTCGCGCTGCTGTCGAACGCGCTAGCGACGGCTTCCGGCGGAGGTGCCTTCGCGGTGGTGATCGCGCAGAGCGTGATGCGGACGCTTCGCGCCTCTCGGGCAAAGCTCGCTGTCGCAATGAGCGTCGTCGCGCTGCTGCTGATCGGCGTGACCACGATCCTCGCATTCGCGCGCCACGGCCCTTCGATCGCGCGCTCGCCTGCTCCGATCATTCCACCACTAGCCCTGTCGATCGGGCCGGCGACGCGTGTCGATTTCCTGGGCGCATCGATATATCCGCCCGACGCGAACTCGTGGCTTTCCGCTGGCGGTGGGCCGATCGCGCTGCCGGACGAGCGGCTGCTGAACGTGAGCCTGCCGACCGCCGTCCCGCCGCAATATGAAGTCGCGGTGCGCGTCGAGCGGCCGACGTCGGAGGTGATGCGCCTGCACGTCGCGGGCTCAGACGCGGGGTCGAACATGATGTACCACGACGGCGACGCGATCGTGGTTGTCGCGGTGTTCAGCTTCGGCACCTCGCGCGACACCGCGAAGATGGAGCTTGCGATCGCCGACGGCGATTGGAAAACGCTCGCGTCAAACGATCGGCCGAATCAGTCGACGCGAGTGGATGTACCGGGCGTTGGCTCGATCGCGTTTGACGCGATTACAAGTGACGACGACGCGACGACGAGCATCATCGTCCGACACGGACGCTTGGCCGACCATCACCAACTGGTGGCCATGGATCTCGACGGCGCGGCGCACGTGGCCTCGCAGATGGCGGTGACGATCCTGTCGCCGAGTCTGAATAGCAGGTGCCAGTTCGATCTGCCTACCGATCGGATCGCGCGGATCGTTTTGCAGACGCGACCCTTCAGCCGGTTCGTCGATTTCGATGAGATCTCACTCGGTCCGGATCGACTCACAAAACCGACGATCAAACTTCGTAACGCGACGAGTACCTCGGAGAACTCGAAGCGATAAAGATGTACACCACGGTTCCACCCTTTGTTCGAGCTTCGCTCGATGGAGAAAGACAATGCCCGATTTCCGAATCTTACGACGGCCAATGACTGTGTTAGTTGCATTTACAACCATCGCAATCTTATCAACCCGTCCCACCGCCTGGGCGGTTACGCTTTGGGGCGTGGATTCGCAGCACAACGTCGGCGGCAACAGCATCGTGACGTTCGATTCGTCGAACCCGGCCGCCACGATTCACACAGTAGGGCACACGGGAGTCACCGGACTCGTCAGCGGGTTGGACTTCGACGCCCACGGCGATCTCTACGCCACCACCGCGCCGATCGCGGGAGGGGGCAGCTTCTATCGGATCAACCAATCAACCGGCCAGGCAACGTTGATCGGCGCGCTCAACCTGATCGATCCACAGCACAATCTCACCGACATCACCTTTGATCCGGCGACCAACCAGTGCTTCGGCGTTGCGTTCAACGGCAGCGACAACTTCCTCTACACGATCAACAAGAACACCGGGGCGGGCACGTTGGTCGGTACGCTGGTCAGCCCCGGATCAATCGTGCTCGGCTTGTGCGCCGATTCCAGCGGACGCATGTTCACTGAAGACTACGGCGGACAGATGGGCTCCCTGAACGGGCTGGTCGCCACGCCAATGTCTGGGCACATGGGCGTGTCGACTCTGTTCAGCCAAGGCATGTGCATGGACTGGTCAGGCGACGGCGCGTGGTATGCCGCCACAACCTTCTCAGACGGACCTGCCTTCGCGCAGAGCGCCGGTGATGTTCGCCGGATCGACAAGTCCACCGGCGCTACCGAGCAAATCCTCGGCGCCTGGCCCAACCTCAATCCAGGACAGTCGACACAGTTCCCGCTCTACTCGATCGGCGATGTCGCGGTGAAACCGGTGCCGGAACCAACCTTCGCGGTCTCGGTGTGCGCGGCATTCCTGCTCATAGCGCGATCGCGGAAGCGCCTGACGTCGAGCTAGCGATTGGTTCGACCAAGCCCTATCCGTGTGGTCCAGGGCGGGTTGCGCGGTGCTGGTTTGATCGGTCAGCGGCACCGTGCAAGAAGCAGACGAGGGACGCAGCATGGTGCTGCGTCCCGTCGTCACGTGATCTATTCGAAACCGCGCGTCGCCAAGATCAGGCGAGCGTGATCGCCGCAAGGCAGATGGCGGCGAAGCCGATGAACCACAGCTTCGTGCGCTTCTTGAACGCCAGCAGCTTCGGCTGCGCAAGGTCAGGCCGGCCGAGGTTATCGTTGAGGTCGTTTGTCATTTCTGATCCCTTCATTGCTGTTTGAACCTTCAGGACCTCGCCGCCCTCAGTCGCCGACAACGGCACGTCGGGCGTTCAGTCCTCAAAGGTCTTCGGCATAGCAGGGCAGCCGATGAACCACTTCCTCATTACCATCCGTTGTTACCGTCACGCACACGTCCGACAAGAGTCGCCTTACGCGCTCTTCTTCTTCGCCTGCGATCCGACCATCTGGTCGTAGATCCACGCGTACGTCTTGGCCATTCCGTCGGCGAGCTTCGTGTCCGGTTCCCAGCCGTAGACTTTGCGGAACAGCGTGTTGTCGCTGTTGCGTCCGTTCACACCCTTGGGCGCGTCCAGGTTGTAGCGGCGCTTCAGCTTGATGCCGGCGATGCTCTCGACGATGTCGACCAACTGGTTGATCGTCACCCCTTCGGCCGAGCCGAGGTTCACCGGCTCGGTGTTGTCCTTGTCGGTGATGTCGTAGATCCCTTTGAGGCAGTCATCGATATACATGAAGCTGCGCGTCTGCTGGCCGTCGCCCCAGATTTCGATCTCGTGCTTGCCGGACTGCTTCGCCTCGATCACTTTGCGGCAGATCGCCGCCGGCGCTTTCTCGCGGCCGCCCTTGTACGTACCGACGGGGCCATACACG
>JACMJD010000375.1 GCA_014380825.1 Phycisphaerae bacterium
CTGAAGTACCTGATTCCGCTGACGATCGGAACGCTCGTCGGCGTGATCGGTGGCGCGCTGCCCGGCGTAACGATCACGATGACGATCATCGTCGCGCTTCCTTTCACGTTCGGGCTCGACCCGCTGCAGGGGCTGTCCGCGATGGTCGGCATTTATGTCGGCGGCTCAGCGGGTGGCTTGATTACCGCGACGCTGCTCGGCATTCCGGGCACGCCGTCTTCACTGGCGACGATGTTCGACGGCTTCCCGCTGGCCAAGAAAGGCGAGCCCGGGCGCGCGATCTGGCTTGGCATCTGGGCATCGTTCTACGGCGGATTGCTGGGCGGGATCTTTCTGATCGCGGCCACCGGTCCGCTCGCCGCGTTTGCGCTGAAGTTCGGGCCCTGGGAATACTTCTCTCTGTTCGTGCTGGCGCTGTCGATGGTGGCAGGGCTGGTCGAGGCGTCGCTGCTGAAAGGCCTGATCGCGGGCATGCTGGGTCTTGTCGTCACGGTGCTCGGCAACGACCCGATGATGGGCGCGCCGCGCCTCACCTTCGGCATTCAGTTTCTCGAGGGCGGCGTCGATTTCCTGCCGGTGCTGATCGGCGTGTTCGCCTTCTCGCAGATCATGACCGACGCCGAGAAGATGGGCGGCACCGAACGCATCGCGCAGGCCGTGAGCGCGGCGGCGGTACTTGCCGTGTCGCACGCGAAGGTGACGTGGGAAATTCTGTCGCGCCCGTTTCTACTGCTGTGGACCTCGCTGATCGGTGTCTGGATCGGCGTGCTGCCCGCGATCGGCGGAAGCGCCGCCAACATGATGGCCTACGACCAGGCGAAGAAGTTTTCCAAGCATCCGGAAGAATTCGGCAAGGGGAATCCGGAAGGCATCATCGCCTCCGAGGCCTCGAACAACGCCAACGTCGGCGGCTCACTGGTAACGATCATGGCGTTCGGGATTCCCGGCGATGCGGTGACCGCCGTGATGCTGGGCGCGCTGACGATTCACGGAATTCAGTCGGGCCCGCTGTTCATTTCGCAGCAACCCACACTCGCGTACGGAATCTTCGCGGCGTACCTGCTCGCACATCCGATCATGGTGGTGATCACCGGCGTCGCCGCGCGCTGGGCGCTGAAGGTCGTGATGGTGCCGAAGTCGCTGCTCTATCCGATCGTGCTCGTCCTGTGCGTGGTCGGCGCCTTCGCGCTCAACAACACGATGTCGAATGTCTACGTGTTGCTCGCTTTCGGCGTCCTGGGTTACGCGATGGTCAAGGTCGGGCTGCCTCTGGCGCCTTTCATCCTCGGCGTGATCCTCGGCGACCAGATCGAGATCAACCTGATCCGTTCGATCATGAGCGATCCGGATCCATGGCTTTTCGTGACGCGCCCGATCTCGGGAGCACTGCTCGCCGCCGCGGTCGGGTCGGTGCTACTTGCGTTGTGGCAGCACCGTCGTAGCGAGGCGAAGAGACGCCTGCGCGAGCAAGCTGCGGATGCGACAGATTTCTAGACGAACGAATCTCTACCGTTCTACAGGCGTCTTGTGTATCAGAACAGGTGGCGAAGGCCGACCGTGTATTGCCTGCGGTCGATCGTGGCGTCGTTGTTCACAAACTTCTCGCCGTTGCGATCCGAAACGTTCGCATATAGATTGGTGCGGCGTGATAGTGGGTACGCATAGCCGACCGCCCAAACCTTCAAATCGCGTTCGCGTATCGGCTGCGACGCAACGGGCACAGTGCAAATTCCAATTGCATTAAGGCCGGCAAGACACACCCTTGCCGGATCACCGTCGCGGTCTTGATAGGCCGCGAGCAGTTGGCCACCGAGCAGCGGAACCGTTACGCCGAGCATCCATGCGTCGGCATCGGCGCCTGCGTCCGGTTGAATGCCAAAGGTCGTCGTCAAGTAGACGTTTCTTTCCCTTGCGTAGGCGCCGTGGATCTTCAGGAACTTCAGATCGAACGCAGCGCCGATTTGCAGATGTGTTTGATCGGACGCGTCACGGAAAATGGCGGGCGTCGTCGCGCTGCCTGCTATACCCGCATCGTTAACATCAATGATGTCGTACGTGACCACGGCGAAAAATGGGCCGCGAGTGAAGTTTGCGCCCAGAAAGGTCACGCGGTTGTTATTGCCGCTACCAGCCGCTTCGGTGCCGTTAGCGTTAGACGAATAACCGGCGCCAAATTGGAACCCACCCAGGTTCGGCGTGCGATACAGGACTGAGTTATCGATCCGCATCAACACCGACGTGAACGTCGAGCTCAGCGAAGAATCTCCCCAGAGGACGAACGGGGTAGCATTTGCGAACAAATCAAATGAACCCGTGGCGGCCGAAAACGGAGAGACGCGGCCAGCGACTACGGTACCGAAGCGGCTGGCCAAGCCAGCCCACGCCTGACGACCGAACAAGCGACCCCCATGAGCTTGCACGCCAGTATCGGCACTGTAACCACCCTCCAGCGTGAAGACCGCGCTCCAGCCGCCGCCTAATGCTTCGGATCCACGCACGCCCCAGAGGCTACCGGATTGATGGCCGGAATTGACACCGCGGGTAGACGACTGACCAGCACCTTTCGGATCGTTGTATTGGAAGTTGACATCGATCAGGCCGTATAGCGTCACGTTCGACTGCGCGAGCGCAGCGCCCGAGAAAGCACCGAATGCGATCAATACGATCAGATTTTTTTTCATGCGAAGCTCCCTAGCTGGTGTTGGGACTTCCCTTACGCCACGAAGCCGCCATGCGAACGAATGACTTCCCGGAGAAAGTGGAACGGATTCTGTCAGACGAGCCGTGACCGGGCGCGGTCAAATCCCGAATTTAAGTAATGCGTGTCGCAGTCAGACAACAAAGACTGATCAGGGTAACCCTCGGGCACCAGACTGGTCGCCAGCATGACCTCGTTGATGTCGCGATGCGCCGACCAACTTTGCGCCTGTCGGGACTTCGGATCAAGCCAAAACGATTCGATGGCGGATGCTAGCGGCATGTAACGTGCGAATGCTTCGAGCAGCGCATTCAGTTCGGACGCGTTTGAGAAGCGACCCGGTTCGGTTTGCAGCTGTTGCATCAGGATCTCGATCGCGTGCAATCCAATCAGCGTTTCGCTCAGGCCACTTAGCCACCCAACGCGCGAATCGTCCGGGCGATGTTTTCCGAGCGTGTGATGCACATCGTCAACCAACCGCAGCGCAAGCTCTGTATAGCGGTCCCGCGGCGTACCTGCTCGCGCACCCGATCATGGTGGTGATCACCGGGATCGCCGCGCGCTGGGCGCTCAA